>JAFUTM010000274.1 GCA_017484235.1 Selenomonadaceae bacterium | reverse complement strand
GATTTGGATGGAAGACTTTATCCGCAGATTGACGGAACTTTAATTCAAGATATTGATATTGAATTGCACGATTTTTATTTTTTTTAAGCGTTTGCCACTCCGCCAATCTTTTTTAGTTGTCGTGATTGATAACTGTGAATGCCAAGCAAAATTGCCAGCGATAAAGTCATCATTACTATTGCGATTGCCGCCGCCGATTGATAGTCGAATTGTTCCAATTTCGTCATTATCATCAGCGGCGCAATTTCTGTCTCATAAGGCATATTACCTGCTATAAAAACTACTGAGCCATACTCTCCAATTCCGCGAGCGAAAGCCAATGCAAAACCTGTCAAAAGCGGTGAAACTAATTCAGGAAAGATAACTTTGCTAAAAATTGTCCAGTTATTTGCTCCAAATAAATTTGCGGCTTCTTCAAGCTGTGGGTCTAATTCTTTTAAGACTGGCTGCACACTTCTTGCAACGAACGGTATACCAACAAAAATTAATGCAATTGTGATTCCAAACGGTGAAAATGCAGATTCAATTCCAACCGAATATAGAATTTTACCCAGTGGACCATTCTCAGCGTACAGTGTCGTCAAAGCAATTCCGGCAACGGCAGTTGGCAATGCAAACGGTAAATCAATGAGTGCGTCCATAATTTTCCGACCTTTGAAGTCATAACGAACGAGCACCCAAGCCAAAATCAGACCGAAAATTGAATTTATAATCGCTGCTGCCAATGCACAGAAAAAACTTATACCGTAAGCGTGAACATTTCTGTAATCGGTAACCGCACTGACAAATTTTTCAATGCCCATACCGCCAGTAAAGAGAATGAAAGCTGCCAGCGGTATGAACAGAAACAAACTCACAAAAGTTAAAGTTATTCCAAGTGTCAAGTGATAACCAGGTATCACGTTAAAAGGTTTCATCTTTTGTCACCTCGTCAAGAATTAAATTCTGAATTAATTGACAGCGGGGTGAAGTTCTGTCTTATGTTCGATAACTTCGGCTAAATCGTGATCGGTCATGGCACAGACTGTTGAATCAGACCAAACATTCTCGGCGGTCTCAATCATATCGATGATAGTATAAATCGGAAGAATCAGGCCCATAACTCCAATCGGTGCACCAACTCCGCTCATCAGTGAAAGTGTCAGGAAATAGCAGCCCATTGGAACACCGGCATTGCCAATTGCAGCAAAGACCGCAATAAACAGCCAAGTAATCATCGTGCCAAATGAAAGTTCAAAACCGGCATTTTGCATGACGAATAGCGACGTGACGAGAATGAAAGCTGCGCAGCCATTCATATTGATAGTTGTGCAAATCGGCAGAACAAATCGTGAGATAGAATGATTGACTTTGAGGTTATTTTCTGCGGAAGCAAGAGTTACCGGTAAAGTTGCAGCACTGCTCTTGGTGAAGAGTGCAACTGCTAGAGCTGGAGACATCTTTTTAAAGACGTGGATTGGATTGAGGCCACGAAGCAACATAAATATTGGAAGAACCACGAAAAATTGAATAAAATTTCCACCGAGAACAACGAGCGTATATTTACCTAGTGCTCCGACAATAACACCTGCTTCAATCTGAGCTGAAAGTTGTGCGGAGAAGGCAAGAATACCGACCGGCAGAGCCGTTATCAATGCACGAATCAGAGTAAATAATAACTCTTGTAGACCTTGAATGCCTTTGAGTAGGACTTCGCGATTTTCTGTTTTTGGCATGAAAGCAAGACCAAGACCAACTGCTGCAGCAATCAACAGGACAGAGAGAACATTTCCGGAAATGAAAGGTGCCAATGCGTTATTTGGAATGACTGAGAGAAAATGATCGTAGTAAGATAGCTTACCAAGATTTTGAGGAACGTCAGACGCAGCATTACCAACTATCTCAGCGGGCAAATTACCAGGTGCAATAAAAATGTATAGAGCCAGACCTACGGCCGCTGCGGAAATAGTCGTGAGCAGAGTATATGTTATAGTGCGGGCGAATATCTTGCCGGTATCCTTCTTGGCACCGAGTGCACTAAGGGTTGTGATAACTGCAAGAGCTATTGTCGGCACCGCAATGAATTGGAACAGACGAGTGAAAACTGTTGCAATAAAATTGAAGAGCTCATTTAAAGTTGAATTTCCAAGCCAACCTAATACAGAACCGACCACGAGGGCAACAATCCATAGAACAAACTGTTTGCGCTGATTGCTGTTTTGATTGTTACGAATAACTTCATCAGCAGTCTTTTTGATATCGTTACTTTGATTAGACATATTATCACTTCCCTTATTTCTGATAAATTTGATCGAAAGTGCCGCCATCTGCAAAATGTTCATCGTGCGCCTTGATCCAGCCACCAAATTTATCGTCAATGGTAAATAACGTTAAAGGTTTAAAAATATCGCTGTGTTTTGCGAGAATTTCTGGATTGCGTGGACGGTAGAAGTTTTGCGCGGCAATTTCTTGACCTTCATCAGAATAAAGATATTTAATGTACTCTTCGGCAATTGCACGAGTACCTTTTTTATCGACAATTTTATCAACGATAGCGACGGAAGGTTCAGCCAAAATCGAAATGGACGGCGTAATAATTTCGTAATCGTTCGGCGCATCTTTTATTGACAACAATGCTTCATTCTCCCAAGCAATCAATACATCACCTTGACCGCGCTGCACAAATGAAGTAGTGGCACCTCGCGCACCGCTGTCGAGAACGGCAACATTACTAAACATCTTTTTGATAAATTCTTTGACTTGATTCTCATCACCATTGTACTTCTGACGTGCATATTCCCAAGCGGCAAGATAATTCCACTGTGCACCACCGGAAGTCTTTGGATTAGGTGTAATGATTGACACATCATCGCGAATTAAATCGTCCCAATCGTGTATGTTCTTTGGGTTGCCTTTGCGGACTAAAAATACAATCGTCGATGTATATGGCGAAGCGTTATCTGGAAATTCATTTTCCCAACCTTCATCAATCAAACCGTTATTTTTAATTTCAATAACATCGTATGCGAGAGCAAGTGTTACAACATCGGCCTCCAGACCTTCAATAATCGCACGAGCCTGCTTGCCGCTGCCACCGTGTGACTGAGTCAGTACCACGTCAGTATTGCCGAGTTCATTTACCCAATGATGATGGAATTTTTCATTATAAGCGGCATAAAGCTCACGAGTAGGATCATACGATACGTTCAAAAATTCTTGTGGATTGGAAGCAGTTTTTTCATCATTGCCACAACCTGCTGCCATTCCGATTACTCCTATTGCCAATGCCGCGCTTAACACGGTACTTAATATTTTCTTTAATTTAAACATTTCAATCACTCTCCTAAATAAATTAAAAACCTACAACACAGCTTTAACTGTAATTGTAGGCTTTCGTTATCGAATCACCACTAAACATCTCTGTTTAATATGTTTTGTATAGTAACATATTTTTTTTATTTTGTCAACCATTTTCAAAGATTAATTATTAACGTCATAATTAGATGATGAGCTAATATAGATCAGCGAACTTATTGTTATTGTAAATTGACAAAATTATAGTTTATATTAAAATTAACTTAAAGAGATTTATGATGTTTCAATATTTGAAATAAAATTTATGAGGTGCATATATGGAGAGTGAAATTTACATTCATATTCCGTTTTGTTTAAAGAAGTGCAAGTATTGTGCATTTAATTCGATTGTTGGCACAGATGCACTCATTGAAAGCTATGTTAATGCATTATGTACAGAAATCAACAGTCAATCCAGTGACTTGGACGTGAAGACGATTTATATTGGCGGTGGAACACCGACCTTATTAAGTATTGCACATATAAAAAAAATATTTGAAACCATTGGTAATAAATTCAATCTAAAACATTGCCTTGAGGTGACAATGGAGGCTAATCCTGGCACGGTCAACGAAAAATATTTTTACGAACTTCGGCAACTGGGTGTTAATCGTATTAGTCTCGGTGTGCAAAGTTTTGATGATGAATTACTAAAATTAATTGGGCGCATACATAATCGCAGCGAAGCGATTGCCAGTGTTAATAACGCTAAAAAACTTTTTAATAACGTAAGCATTGATTTAATGTATGGATTGCCCAGTCAAACGCTTGATAATTTGAAAGACTCAATTGATATGGCGGCTTCATTAGACGTTGAACACGTTTCGATTTATGGTCTTGAAATTGAAGAGGGCACCGAATTTTTTAAACTTCACAGTCAAAATAAATTAAATCTTCCAACTGAAGATGAGGCAGTTGAAATGTATGATTATATAGTCGACAGACTGCCTAAGTGTGGCTGGTGGCGTTATGAGATTAGCAACTTTGCGAAGAGTGGTTTTGAAAGCCAGCACAATCTTGGTTATTGGAGCGATGTTAAATATATTGGTTTTGGAGCTGGGGCGCATAGTTACGACGGCTTCCGTCGCAAGTCCAATGTTAAGTCTGTTAGCGAATATATCAATGGTATTATCAATGGACGAGATGTCTCGCTGCTTGAGGAAGAGATAACCACGCAGGCGGCAATGGAAGAGTTCTGCTTTTTGGCGCTTAGGACAGTTGACGGAATTAATATAAATAAGTTTAAACAAAAGTTTGGCGTTGATATTAAAATTATTTTCGGCAATGCAATAAACAAATTAAAACGTCAGAATCTGATTGACATCACGAACGATAGGATAAAGCTCACTGATTATGGAATGAAATTCGGAAATATAGCTTTTGCAGAATTTTTAATTTGATGTTTTTGTTAGATTGACACTTTATTTTATAAATGATACAATTTTATTATGAATAACAAAATAATTATTGCTGGTATTGGTCCAGGAAGTATTGATTATATTTCACCTGCGGCGTTAAATGCGATTAAATCATCAAACATTTTAGTTGGCGGCCGACGCGCACTCAGTCAATTTGCAAATGACCATCAAGTTACTTTTCCGATAACCGGAGATATTAAATCGGCAGTTGATTTTATTCGTGACAAATTGTTGACAAATAATGTATGCGTAATGGTGAGCGGTGATCCAGGTTATTATTCTATGCTCAATGTGATTAGAAAAAATTTTCCAGCTCAGACAATCAAAGTTATACCGTCTATCAGCGCAATGCAGCTTGCTTTTGCTAAACTTGCTCTTTCTTGGCATAATGCAACTTTATTAAGTTTTCACGGACGGCGGCCAACTGATGAAGAGTTGAAATTTACTGACAACAAGATAATCGGTATGTTGACCGACGGCGAATTTAATTCTCAAACAATACCAAAGATTTTAATGTCAAATGGCTGGTGCGGTGATACCAAACTCACAATTTGTCATAAACTGTCATATGAAGACGAAAAAATTATTCAGACTACATTGGCTGAAGCCGCGCACATTGAAGTTTTTAAGCATTGCATTTTAATTGTTGGTGATTTTTAGCATTATTTTAATGGAGATGAGTTGATGATAGGAATATCTGACGATGAGTTTATGCGCGGCGATGTGCCGATGACTAAACAGGAAGTTCGCATTTTGACGATAGCAAAGGCAAATATTAAATCGACTGATGTTGTCATAGATATAGGCGCCGGCACAGGTTCATTATCAATTGAAGCTGCTAGAATTTCCCGACAAGTCTTTGCAATTGAAAAAAATCCTGTAGCGATTGAACTCATCGAACAAAATGTCGAAAAATTTAACACTCCAAACATCATTATTATAAATGCAGAAGCTCCAAATGGATTAGAGGCAATAAAAAACGTTGATGTGGTATTAATCGGCGGCAGCGGCGGTAATCTAATTAAAATTCTTGAAACTGTTAATAGAATAATCAAAACTGGCGGACGTATTGTTCTAAATTGCATTACTATTCAAACAACAGCCGCTGCACTTGATTGGTTCAAAACTCATAGTAATTATGATTATGAAGCGATCCAGGTACAGATAAATCGTCTTCATCAAATTGGACAATATGATATGGCTAAAGCCCTTAATCCAATTTACATTGTTACTGCAATCAAAAAATAAATGACGATATGAAAGTGAGAATCATATGAGACAACAATTTGTAGATAAAGAAAACATTCAACACGTTATTGACGGTCTTAATAAACTTTATGAACATATGGTTAATACAAATACGGTTGATGCCGATGATATCAAGAATTTTATGGAACCATATTTTGAGGAAGCTGGTTATCGTGAAAAATCAATTAAATCTAAAATAAAGTCCAACAAACATAAAATTAAAAACGATATAAAAAATGATGTTAAAAATATATTGATAATACACGATTCTGGTATTGGCGACTTTATTATAACATCTGCAACTATCAGAGAAATTCGCCGTATTTTTCCAAAATCACATATAACCTTGTTAATTTCGCAATTTTTGTTTGCAATGGCTGAGGGTTGTCCTTATGTTGATAAAATTGTCATTTATAACTGTTATTTGCAAAAGTATAAAGATTTTTTTGATTTTTATAAAAACTCAATTGATATTGTGCAGCATTTACTTCGACGTAAATTTGATATATCGTTTAGTTTTGGGCAGCATCCTGGTGCCTTTCTCTTTTCTTATATGACTGGATCAAAGGAAATTATTGATATGCACGGATCAATTGGCAGATTTGAAGAAGATTTTCAATCTGGTATTATACCAGCTGATTTTTTTGAATCACTTTTAACTTTTAAGACTAATATAGAAGGTCTTAAAAATCCTCACGATAATGAAAGATATCTTCAAATTTTGCAAAATTACAGCAAAGTGCATATACAAAATAAAAAATTAGAAATATGGTTCAATCCAATGGATAATTTTTTGGCGGAAGTAAATTTACGAGCTGTTGATAATAAAAAGTTATATGCTATATCAATGGGCAGTAATATGCAGCTGACGGTTAAACGTTGGTCGCCAGAAAAATATGCTCAACTAATAAACATGATTTTAGCTGAAGAAGATGCAATGTTTGTAATTTTAGGTGGTGCTAATGAAACTAAAGATGGTGAAATAGTTGAATCATTGGTTGAAAAAAATCACATAATCAATCTTACAAATAAGATAAATTTCAGGCAAAGTGCAGCAGTTTTAAATCTCTGTGATTGTTATATAGGCAATGATACTGGAATGATACACGCAGCGGCAACTCTTAAAATTCCAGTTTTATCGCCGAATTGTTTTCCGGTTGATATGGAAATGACACCGGCTTCCTTTCCGCAAAGGTATTATCCATATAATGTTCCTTCCGTTATAGTGCAGCCAAAACACGCATTGCCTGAGTGTAAAAATTCTAAAAATAAACGAGCTACTGGCTGTGTAGCTGATAGACCGCACTGCATTAACCAAATTACTCCTGAAAATATGTTTCAAGCCTTCAAACATTTACAGAAACAAATAGCTAAGAACGCAACTGAACCCGTATTTTTTAATTTATAATTATGGAGATGATAAAATGTCTGAATTTGCAACGGTAGAACAGGCGATTGACGATATTAAAAATGGCAGAATGATCGTTGTTGTAGACGATGAGGATCGCGAAAACGAAGGCGATTTAATTGTTGCAGCGCAGACTGTCACGCCTGAAGATATTAATTTTATGGCGACATATGCTAAGGGATTAATCTGTACACCGATTGACGGTAAGCGGTTAGATGAACTTGGCATCAATCAGATGGTCAATAACAACACTGACAATCACGAGACAGCTTTTACGGTCAGTGTTGACGCCTTCGATACGACAACCGGAATTTCGGCTTATGAACGCTGCCGAACAATTAAACTTTTAATTGATCCATCGGCTAAAGGTGCACAATTCCGCAGGCCTGGGCACGTCTTTCCGCTCCGCAGTGTTGAAGGCGGCGTCCTTCGTCGAGCTGGTCATACAGAGACGACGACGGATTTAGCTAAACTCGCTGGCTTTTATCCTGCCGGCCTGTGCTGTGAGATTATGGACGACGACGGTCATATGATGCGTACGGATAACCTCAAAAAGTTTGCGGCTAAACACAACTTAAATATTATTACGGTTCAGTCTCTGATTGAATACCGCAAACGTACAGAAAATTTTGTTAAAAAGATTGCTGACGTCGATTTTCCAAGTAAGTATGGTCATTTTAGACTCAAGGCATTTGAAAGTACGCTCGACGGCAAGTGTCATCTTGCAATTGTTAAAGGTGAAGTCGCTGGCAAGTCTAATGTACTTGTTCGCGTTCATAGTGAGTGCCTTACAGGCGACGCACTCGGTTCAATGCGCTGTGATTGTGGCGATCAGCTGCAAATTGCTCTTCGTAAGATTGAAGCGGAAGGTGAAGGCGTTGTTCTGTATATGCGTCAAGAAGGTCGCGGAATTGGTCTTGCAAATAAAATACGTGCCTACGCTCTTCAAGATGAAGGCAAAGACACCGTTGAGGCTAATGTTTTGCTTGGTTTTGCACCTGACCTTCGTGACTATGGTATTGGTGCACAAATTTTATCGCAGCTTGGCTTGTCCTCAATTAGACTGTTGACAAACAATCCGGCGAAGCGTGCTGGTCTGGAAGGTCACGGACTTAAAATTGTTGAACGTGTTCCTCTTGTTATTGCGCCAACTGAATTTGATAAAAAGTATCTCAATATCAAACAGACCAAAATGGGTCACAAATTTGAAGCTGACTAAAAAAATGTATTTTATTTACTTAATACTTGCAATAGATTTTGTTTTAATGATACAATATTGCAGGTATTTTTTATTAATAATATAATTGGAGGCTGGAATTAATATGCCTGAATTTAAATTTATTGAGATTGTCAATGCAACTGAGGCTGAAATTATTCGTGCTGAGGATAAAAATATTACTTTTACGGAAATTGTCACTGACAGCAGAAAAATTGTTAATGGCTCGCTGTTCATTGCGTTTAAAGGTGAAAGTTTTAACGGTGAAGATTTTGCAATCGACGCAATTAACAAAGGCGCAGCCGGCGTTATAGTGAGTAATGACTGCCCTAATGAGAAAGTGCCTAACAATGGCATCGTTCTCAAAGTGGATAATACCCTTAACGCTTATCAGAAAATCGCCAATGCCTGGCGCATGAAATTTGATATACCCGTTGTCTCAATTACTGGTTCAAATGGTAAGACAACAACTAAAGATTTAACCGCTGCCGTCTTATCTTCACTCGGCAAAGTTCAAAAGACGAGTGGCAACTTTAATAATGAAATTGGTGTGCCTTTGACACTTCTTGGAATTGATAATAATCATAAGTCCGCTGTGGTTGAAATTGGTATGCGCGGGCTGCATCAGATTGAGTCGCTGGCAAAAATCGTTAAACCTACAATTGGCATTGTTACTAATGTAGGCGAAACTCACATTGAGCTGCTCGGTTCAATTGAAAACATTGCAAGGGCTAAACGTGAATTAGTTGAGGCTATTGAATCTGGCGGCACAGTTATTTTAAATGCCGACGATCCAAACGTCATTAATATGAAAAGTTACGTTAAGCCTAACGTTAGAATAATTACCTTTGGAATTAAAAATGACGCTGACATTAAAGCTGTAAATATAATTACAAATCCACCGTCAACGATTTTTACTGTTAAGATTGACGATAAAGATTATGATTTCGATATACCAATTTTAGGCATTCATAATGTCAGTAACGCACTTGCAGCCATTGCAGCTGGCATCGCTGTTGGCCTTAATGGAGAACAGATACGTTCTGGTTTTATGACACTTGCAACAACTAAAATGCGTTTTGAGATTGTCGACAGGAATGATGTGCAGATTATCAACGACGCTTATAATGCCAGCCCTGCCTCAATGAAAGCCGCATTACAGACGACGACTGAAATTGCAAATGGTCGCAAAATTGCTGTTTTGGGTGATATGCTTGAATTAGGTAATATTTCCGAACGTGTTCATCGTGAAGTTGGTGAAGAAGTAGTTAAAAATAAATTTGACATATTAATAACGCTGGGAAAGCTGGGCAGATTTATTGCTGAAGGTGCGAAATCTGCTGGTCTTGAGAAAATATTTGTTGCTGATACTTACGAAGAAGCTGCCAATCATTTGCATAAAATTTTGCTCAAAGGCGATACTGTTTTATTCAAAGGCTCGCGCGGTATGAAAATGGAAAAGATTATTGAGTTAATTTAATTTATTTAAAGAATGGAGAATGAACAATGGATAATGCTGCCTTTGCTTATAAGGAAGAACGTAACAATTATGAAGTTATTAATGGTGAAGTTTATATGATGGCTAAACCGTCAACTAAACATATGATGATTAGTAATAATATTTCTACAACTTTTAGTAACTATCTTAAAGGTAAACGTTGCGTGCCATTTTATGAAACGGATACATTTTTTGATGATGAGAATAACTTCGTGCCGGATGTAATGATTGTTTGTGATCCTGAGATAATTGAAGATGACGGAATTCACGGTGTACCGGATTTAGTCGTTGAAATTCTTTCGCCGTCAACTGCAAGGCGCGATAAAAATGAAAAATTCTTTGCCTATGAGAAATATGGAGTTAAAGAATATTGGATTGTTTCTCCTGAAGCTAAGTCCGTTGATGTTTATCATAATATTAATGGTAAATTTGTGCTTGATAATGTCTATTCAATTTATCCAGAATATGTAGTTAAATGGCTGACTGACGAGGAAAAGGCAGAAATTAAATACGAAATCAAAGTATCACTTTACAACGATTTTTATGTTAAAGTCGCAGATATTTTTGATCGTATTAAATAGTGAGGAGTAATGTATGACAAATATATTAATAACAATGGCGATTGCTGCAGGTATAGTTTTGTTGCTTGGACCGATTATGATTCCGCTTCTGCATAAGTTAAAATTCGGTCAGAGTATACGTGAAGAAGGTCCTAAATCACATCAGAAGAAGAGCGGCACGCCGACAATGGGTGGTTTATTTTTAATCAGTGCGATAATCATTGCAACTGTAATTAAAGCTCCGATGACAACGGAGATTATACTGGCACTATTTATTTTGATTGGTCATTTTATTTTAGGATTTTTGGACGACTATATTAAAGTTGTCAAAAAACGCAATCTTGGATTAAAAACACGTCAAAAGTTATTAGGACAAATTATAATTGCGCTTGTCACAATGATTATTGCGACTCAGATGCTCAACATAAGAACAACTCTCTGGCTTCCGTTTGCCAGCAATGAACTTGATCTCGGTATTCTATATTATCCATTAGTACTTTTTGTAATTGTCGGCGCGTCAAATGCGGTTAATCTTACTGATGGCCTCGATGGTCTGGCCTCTGGTAATATGGCGATTGCAGCGAGTTGTTATGTCGTCGTCTGCATGCTGACAAGTCATATGGATTTAGCACTCTTTTGCGCAGCAACTGTTGGTGCTTGCGTTGGATTTTTAAGATTTAATTTTCACCCTGCAAAGATTTTTATGGGCGATACAGGTTCGCTTGCATTGGGCGGTGCATTTGCTGCCGTTGGAATATTGACACATACGGAAATTCTGCTTGCTATAATTGGATTTATTTTTGTATGTGAAGCGTTATCGGTAATAATACAAGTTATATCATTTCAAACTACAGGCAAGCGTGTATTTAAAATGAGTCCAATACATCATCACTTTGAGCTAAGCGGCTGGAAAGAAACGAAAGTTGTATTTGTCTTTTGGTTAGTTGGACTAATTTGCGGCGTTATTGGATTGTCCATAATGTAGAACGGAGATTTGATGAATCAAATATTTAATCTTAAATCAGGAAATTAATCAGTACACTTAATGATATAAAAATACTCCCAG
>JAFUTM010000273.1 GCA_017484235.1 Selenomonadaceae bacterium | reverse complement strand
TTAACTCAGGTCAAAACGGGAGATGTCAGCCCCCGACGATGTCTGACCTACGAGGTAGCGTTAGCGTTTGAACCTCGCGTCCAGTAAAGACTGGTGTCGGTATGGACAAGCTCCGACCTCTTTAGGTCGTGAGTAGTTGACTTAAATTTCGGGAAGGACACTGCTTCCTTCCTTTTTATTATATAATAATTTTATAAGTACATTAAGGTGTTCTATGATAGCTAAAATATATATGAATGAATATGCAACCTATAAAAACGAGGGTGCCTATTTAGACGATTGCAAAAAGATCAATTTTATTTATGGAGCTAATGGCAGTGGTAAGTCCGTTATTAGTAATTATCTTCAAGTATGCAGTAATGACACATATGATATGGAATATGCTTGCTGCAATGTGGAATGGAGTACGGAGTTTAAATCGGATATATATGTTTATAACAGCTCATTTATTGAATCAAATTTTAAAAGCACTATTCCAGGTATATTCACACTTGGAAGAGCGAACATAATTGAGCAAGAAATGATTGACGCCAATAAAGCTAAACGAGAACAGATATACAATAAATATATTGCGACTATTGATGCTCGTAATCGTATAAAACAAAATATCCAAGATAAAACTTTAGATTTTAAAAATACGGTATGGCAGCGTATTCTTAAAAAATATTTAAATGACTTTAAAGATGCTTTCTACGGAGTTCGCAGCAGTAAAGATAAATTTTTAAATGAATTAATAAATCGTTTTCAATCTAATAATGGTGAATATCAGCCGCTGGTTAAGCTCAAGGAGCGAGCCGCCATTTTATATTCGGATAATTTAAAAAGATGTAATACGATTGATTTGGACATATACAGCGTTAAACATCAAATATCAATGATTATTTCTGATCCTGTCTGGCAGACAGTTGTGATTGGCAGTAAAGATATTGATATTGGCAAGTTAATACACGAACTTGACAATTCTGATTGGGTGAGTAAAGGTATTGACTATATTAATGCTGGCAGCACCGTCTGCCCGTTTTGTCAGCAGGAAACCATTACAGATGAATTCCGCCATAAGCTTGAGCTGTTTTTTAATCGTGATTACAAAGATCAGATTGATAAGATTAAAAATCTCATTGCCGATTATTCAGAGTGTAAAGATATAGTCATTAATGAACTTCACAATGTAATGAATAATTCAGAAATCTTTTCCGTTGGTAAAGTTGATAAAGAATCCTTCGCCAAAGATTGTCAACTGCTCATTGATGCATTTGATAAAAATTTGCAATTAATGGAAACTAAACAAAATGAGCCTTCCAGAAAAATTGATATTTATGATTCAAATAGTATTATTGATGATATTTGTAATTGTATATTAACGGCAAATGAAAATATAAGAAGGTATAATAAATTAGCCAACGATGCGGACAAGGAGAGCCGCAGATTGAGAGATGACCTTTGGGCATTTTGTTTAACTGAAAATGAAAAAATGATTAGTGATTATCATAAAAATATCAAACGTATGCATTTTGAGCTTTCACTAATCGACAGCCAGATTGAACATCTCAAAGAACAAATTAATCAACTTGATGAAGTAATTAAAAACCAGGAAGAAACACTTACCGGTGTGACGCCTTCAATAAATGCAATCAATCAGATTTTACAGACTTATGGATTTACAAATTTTAAGATTGAGCCTTCAAATATTCAGACGAACTCATACGAAATTAGACGCAATGACGGCCAGCTTGCAAATTATACGCTGAGCGACGGTGAGATAACTTTCATAACTTTTTTATATTTTATGCAGCTTGTCAAAGGCGCATTTGAAGTTGATAAAATTTCTAATAAAAAAATCGTCGTGCTGGACGATCCGATTAACGCTTTAGACAGCACGATGTTGAATGTTGTCAGTAATATGATTAATACGCTTGCAGCTGATGTTCAAAATGATATTAGTAATATTGAGCAGTTATTTCTATTTACACATAATGTCTTTTTATTTAAAGAGGCTTCCTCCAATTTGGTTGATGATAATGTTAATTATTGGATTATCCGTAAAACTCACGATAAATCTTATATCACAAATTATGAAAGATATAATCCAATAAATACATATTATAATCTGTTATGGTGTGAGATTAAGGATTCTAATTCTATCATATCAATTAAAAACTCAATGCGGCGTATACTGGAGCATTGTTTTAAGTTTTCGAATAATGATGACAGAGATGAACACATACTTAATTTATTTAAAAGTAAACGTGATAAACTTATGTGTGATTCATTTTTAGGCTGGCTGCATAGTGAGGAATATGATGAAATTGAAGAGGCAAGTTTAAATAAATATAAAGATTGTTTCCGACAAATTTTTGACAATAGCGGTAATGGCAGTCATTATACCACTATGATGAATTTTGGCAATAAAAATATGTATTGGAAAAAATGAGAAATTATATTATAATAGGTCAGTGAATTAACAATCATTGGAGGCTTTATTAATGTTAGATATTAAATTTGTGCGAGACAATTTGGACTTAGTTAAAACGATGCTTAAAAATCGCAACAATTCACTTAATTTGGACGGCTTCACTGAACTTGAACGCAAACGCCGCGACATTTTGAGTGAGACGGAGCAGCTCAAAAATAAACGCAATTCCGTTTCCAAGCAGATCGGCGCAATGAAAAAAGCCGGCGAAGATACAACTGCTATCTCAGCTGAGATGCGTGAAGTCGGCAATAAAATCAGCGAGCTTGACAATAATCTTCGCAGCGTTGAGGCAGAACTCCGTGATATTCTGCTCCATATTCCGAATATGCCAAAAGATGATGTTCCGATTGGTAAAGATGACACTGAAAATCCAGAAATTCGTCGGCACGGCGAGCCGCGTAAGTTCACTTTCGAGCCAAAGGCGCATTGGGATATTGGCGAATCACTTCAGATTTTAGACGCTGACCGTGCGGCAAAGGTCACCGGTGCGCGGTTTACCTTTTACAAAGGACTTGGTGCGCGACTGGAGCGTGCCTGCATTAATTTTATGATGGATCTGCACGCCAATAAACACGGCTATACTGAAATGCTTGCGCCATACATAGTCAATCGCGACAGTATGATAGGTACTGGACAGCTTCCAAAGTTTGCAGAAGATATGTTTAAATTAGAAGGACTTGATTATTATCTTGTACCAACTGCCGAAGTGCCAACGACTAATTATCATCGCGACGAGATACTCAGTGCCGCGCAGCTTCCAGAATATTACAGCTGCTATACCGCTTGCTTCAGAGCAGAAGCCGGTGCTGCCGGTCGTGACTCACGTGGATTAATTCGCCAGCACCAATTTAACAAAGTGGAATTAATTAAATTTACTAAGCCAGAAGAATCTTGGGCAGAACTTGAAACAATGGTTGAGGCGGCTGAAGATGTGCTTAAAATTTTAGAAATTCCATACCGTGTGATTCTGCTCTGCACTGGTGATATGAGCTTTACGTCAGCAAAGACTTATGACATTGAAGTTTGGATGCCGGCTCAAAATAAATATCGTGAGATTTCGTCCTGTTCCAACTGTCTCGATTATCAGGCGAGACGAGCCAATATTAAGTTCCGTCGCGACGCTAAATCAAAGCCGGAATTTGTACACACGCTTAATGGTTCCGGCATTGCGGTTGGTCGTACAGTTGCAGCGATTTTGGAAAATTATCAGCAGGAAGATGGCAGCGTTTTGATTCCAAAGGCGTTGATTCCATATATGAGCGGTGTTGAAAAGATAACTGCTAATGCTTAATTAAAATTTAAAAATTAAACACAAAAAATAAATGCACGTTCCGATAATGAGCGTGCATTTTTTATTATTAAGTTATCTAAAATATTATTATGACATACTTACGAATTTCAGATACTTTTCTAATACGTAGCCTTTAAGGCTGCCATACTGAACCGGCAAAAATCCATTGCGGCTTTGAATATCAGAAACCAAAACTTTTGTGCCAAGTGGAATATGTGCTAAATCGTCACCATAAACTGATGGTCTATTACCCATTGACGACAATTTACTATCACATAATAATCGGCTTTGCCTCTAAAATCAGATGAATCGTAACTGTCATATGCAAGTGGAACAAATTCATAATCAATGTTTGACTGTGCAGCAGGAGCGGCGAATACGGCAGTTGTCATTGCAAGGACCATTAACATCGTCATAATGATTTTTTTTATTTGCAAAACCTCCTTAAAATTTTTCTTCAATGTTTATAAAATTCTCATTACAGATAATCTTGAATTGCCCAAAACATATTCCATTCAATAGGTGTTTTATATTGGTCGGCAACGCCTTCATAACCTTGCGAGTTCCAGAAGTAGGGATGTGGGGCTTCATAAAATGTGTAGTAAAGGTACTGTACATTCCCATCCGAACGTCGAACCATTTTTAGAGTTGCGTCATAATTCATGCCGTGCGCACTTTTCCTGTAACTTTTGATAGTCTCAGTCATCAGATAACAATCACGCCCGGTCGTGTTAGAAGTTCCGACATACACGTCTTGTGCATAAGCTTGCGGACTCATTGCAGTTTGACTAACAATAATCGCTAATCCAAGCAGAGCTGCCATAATAATGTGTTTCATAACATTCACCTCATTGTTAAATATTATTATTATTGAATATTAAATATTTTTAATCAAAAATCATCTTCCGCTTCATACACCGTTTAATATATAAGTCAAAATATTTTGCGTCACCGGTGTCCTGGAAGTTACATAACCACTGAAGCCCTGAGAGTTGCGGTAATTCCAGCCTCTATCATCGGCTTCAAAACGATAATAAATATAAAAAGAACTGCTGCCTTTTACGGCCCTGACGGTACACTCATAAGCACCAGCCCTGCCAACATTGAATTTTTTGATTGTATCAACTATTAGATAAGCATTGTGCCCGTCGCTAAATGTGCCGACATATTGAGAATAAGCCTGCGCCTGATTAGTTTGGCTGCCAATAAAAATCAATGTGACTGCCAGCATCATTGAAAATAAAATTCGTTTCATCATAATATCACCTCAAATAATATAAAAATCATATTTCCCATTAAATCATCTGAAGCAAACCTAATATAATTATATTATACCCTCTCTCCTATGCGATTTGTCAAGAGTTTTTAAATATAAAATTTGGCAGCAATGATGATTTTTGCTGCCATTACTTTTGTATTTTGTTAAACATAGTTTAATTCAAGTGACCGTCTATCATTTTGTGTTTCATTCGCGTTTTGAAACAGAGAATTAAACAGAATAATGCAAATGCTAAGCCTGATGGATAAGTAATCATTGTTGGAAGCTGTAAACCTTCTTTGGCTTGCAAGATGTATGTAAAGGTTACGATTGACATAAAAATCGCCGGTATCATTGCAATGAAATAGGACTTGCTGTTTGGTTTCATATTGTAAAGGTAAACCGTGCCAGTCCAGAGAATTATCATCGCCAATGTCTGATTGAGCCACGAGAAGTAACGCCAAATGATACTGAAATCAATCTGAGTCAATATAACGGCAATTGTAATGATAGGTATAGCAAGGTTTAAACGTTTATGAGTTGTATCCTGACTTATTTTAAACCAGTCGGAAATGATTAAACGACTTGCTCTAAGTGCAGTGTCGCCAGTCGAAATTGGACAGGCAACAACGCCGAGCATGGCCAGAGTTGCACCAATACCGCTGCCCATAAAACCGACACAAATTTCATAGACCGCACCACCAGGACCGCCAGCCGCCATTGCTGCCGCTAATCCGCCAGTTGATTCATAAAAAGTAACGCCTGCTGCTGCCCAGATAAGAGCAATCATACCTTCCATAACCATTGCGCCATAAAAGACCGGACGAGCTAAACGTTCAGACTTTAAACATCTTGCCATAAGCGGTGACTGAGTGGAATGGAAACCAGAAATTGCACCGCAGGCAACCGTTATAAACATAAGCGGCCAGATTGGCAGTGGATCTGCTGCTGGATATAAATTAGCAAGCTGCATTTCCGGCATAACGTGACCGCCAACGCCAAAGAGCATACCAAACATAATTCCAAATGCCATAATAATTAAGCATATGCCAAAGATTGGATATAATCTCGCAATGACTGTATCAATGGGCAGCAACGTTGCAAGGAAATAATAAATTGCAATTACTGCCAGCCAGATGAGCATTTGCTGACCGGTGATTTTGGCTAAAAGCATTGCCGGTCCTGTCATAAAGACTGCACCGACTAAGATTAACAATACAACCGTGAAGACGCGCATAACTGAAAGCATTCTATCACCAAGCTGCATACCGACAATCTCAGAAATACTCTTGCCGCCTTCGCGAAGTGAAATCATTCCAGATAAATAATCGTGAACAGCACCGGCAAAAATTGTACCTAACACTATCCAGAAATAAACGGCAGGTCCCCAAAGTGCACCGCCAAGTGCTCCGAATATCGGTCCGAGTCCTGCGATATTTAATAATTGAATCAAAAAAACTTTCCACGTCGGCAGCGGTATATAATCCACGCCGTCGGCCTTAGTCATTGCTGGCGTTGGATTATCTGTCGGCTTAAATATTCCATCAATAATTCTGCCATAGATGAAATAACCGACAATTAATGATCCAAATGCAATTAGAAATGTTATCATAATATCAGTCCTTACCTTAACAGTTATATAATGTTATCAACTTTATTTATTATATAACTGAAATTTTTTTTGTCAATAAAATTAAAATGCATTTACCAGAAGCCTTTAACTATTTAGTGATAATTATTGAAAAATAAACTTCAATACAATCATTGCACCACAATCGCCGGCAACAAAAAAGTTAGCGGCACAATTCGGCTGCTAACTAAGGCACCTGGATTTCTAATTGGCATTTTGATTGTGCTGAGGATCGTTGTGCTGCATTCTTCCTTCATCGTGGTGAAAATGATCCTTGTCATTGAGAATTTCGCCACTCACAGCGTCGATTCTCAACTCATACTTCACACCATTTGCAAAGCATTTCACTTTATAGACCGGCTTAAACTCAGTGGAATACTTGCCTTGATAATTTTTCAGCTTTATTTTGTGGAATTCTATGTTACTTTCCTCAACGCCGATAGTTTTTGCGACGATGTTCTTGACTGCGGCTTCATCAATGAGGGTGACACCTTGCCTTAATATCAATGTCGAGAATTTCTTTAATCTTCATTATCAATCACTCCATATCAAATAGAATTGAAATATCTTTTATGTTTGTAGTATAATTGGAAAATCTAAACAAATTCTAAACGGCTTGAAAAATATTTCTAAATTTTCGAGGTGCGATGATAATGCTGCAAAAAATTTCGATTAGAAGACGTCTGCTGATTGCAAATTTTTAGATGGTCTTTGTGCCGGTCTGCCTGCTTACACTGATCGGCGGACTCGCATTCATTGGTTTGAAGCACTCGGACACGACCAGATATAAACTACTTATGTTGATATCGCCTGAAAAGTCCTCAATATTTGCAACACAATACTTTCTCGGTGAACTGCGAATTAAGGTTGAGAAAAATAAATCCCTGCATAAAATCATACCGATATGCCAACTGCTCGAAGATCAAGGTATCAAAACTGCGATAATCCAAGATGGCGAATTACTATATGCAACTGAGGGCACTGAGTTACATCATCTTGAACGAGGCGTTCATCACTTGCTTGGCCACTCAAATGCTGCTGAGATTTGGACTGAGAATGGATTTGCATTTCGATACACTTCACCGAAAAATAAAATAACGGTCTTGGCTGTAAGCGATAGATCATTTTTCAAGCGCGGAGAAATTCACGACAACTACGTCAAGAAAGCTGCAGAAATTATTTTATATTTAATCTTAGCGATAACGATAATTGTGATTATTCTGCTTGGTCGATACCTTGCACGTCTAATGTCTGAACAGATTGCGCGCTATGACAACAACCGTAAAGAATTGATTGCAGGAATCAGTCACGACTTGGCAACTCCGCTCACTGCGCTCAAAGGATATATCAGCGGAATGCGCGACGGAATTGCAAACACTCCAGAGAAGCGGCAGCACTATTTTGATATGATGATTGAAACTGCGGACAATATGACGAGCCTGGTTGATACTTTGTTCCTGTTCTCAAAGCTGGATTTAGGTCGAATTGAATTTCACACTGAGGCAGTTGCAATTTATGACTACTTTGTCGATTTTGTCACTGAGAAGAAAACTTATTTTGCGGAAAAGAATCTCAATCTAATGCTCACTGGAGAACCAATTAAAGACAAAGTCTTGATTGATTATGCGCAATTTGCTCGTGTTGTCGATAATCTCTTGAATAACAGCATTAAGTACAAGCGCAATGAGTCTGTAAATGTTGAGATTAACATTCAAGTACAATCAAATAAAGTTAGAATTGCATTTATTGATGATGGTGTTGGCGTGGACGCTGAAAACTTGCCAAAATTATTTGACAGCTTCTATCGTACTGATAAGGCAAGGACGAATGTTGCAAAGGGCAGCGGACTTGGTCTTGCGATTGTCAGACAGATAATCAACTCACTTAATGGTCAAGTCAGAGCAGAAACCTCATCTTCCGGCGGCCTGACAATCATTATTACACTACCAATATCGAGAGGTGAATAATATTGAAGAAAGTGCTTATCATTGAGGACGATGAAAAGATCACTGAGATTGAGCGCGACTATCTTGAGGCAAATGACTTTGAAGTGGAGCTTGCGGCGAATGGAACTGAAGGTCTTGAGAAGTCACTTGCAAACGATTATGATTTAATTTTGCTTGATATTATGCTGCCTGGTGTTGATGGTTTTCAAATTTGCCGCAACATTCGCAAAGTCAAGGAGACACCAATTTTGCTGGTCTCAGCTAAACGAGAAGATGTTGATAAGATACGCGGACTTGGTCTTGGTGCTGATGATTACATTGTCAAGCCGTTCAGCCCAAGTGAGCTTGTCGCAAGGGTAAAGTCACATATCGCACGATACGAACGTCTCACAGGTGGAAAGAATCAAGCAAACATTCTGAACTTTGATGACTTGGTAATAAATCTTGATGCGCACAGAGTATTTGTTGGCGGCAATGAGGTTACGCTTGCTAATCGTGAATTTGAGCTGCTTGTCTTCCTTGCACAGAATCCAAACATCGTATTCAGCCGTGAGCGATTGTTTGAGAGAATTTGGGGACTGGATGCACTCGGTGACTCGGCGACAGTTACAGTTCACGTAAACCGCATTCGTGATAAAATTGAGCACAATCCCAACAAGCCTCGCCACATCGAAACGATCTGGGGCAGCGGTTATAGATTTAACGCAATTTGAGGTGTCAGTATGAGTTTGTTAGAATCAATTAAAGATGAAATAAATTTTCTGTTTAGCGGCAAGGGTATGCCTTACGAGAAAGTGTGTATTATGGTTGCAATGGTTATCAGTGTCATTCTGTCCGTGTTGATGAGTGGCAATTTTGCAAAAGACGCACCCGTCGCGATAATTGATCTCGATAATTCGCGATATTCTCACGAACTCATAAGTAAGATTGATGCTTCGGAATACATGAAGGTTACTGACGTTATAAATAATCCGATGAATATTAAAGAACTGTTCTATCGTGATAATGCTGCCGCTGTAATTTATTTGCCTCGCGATCTCGAAAAGAATCGTTATAGCAATTCAGATGACTCAATCGGCGTGTTTTACGACAACACTAATACGGCGTTGACTGCTGACATCAAACAAGCATTGAATGAATTAATTGCGATTGATAATTCCGTCAATGCCGCTTCAACAAACGCTTCAATCAGTCTGAATGGCCGCAATCTATTCAATCCTGCTGGCTCCACTTCTAATGCGCAGACTCAAGGATTTTTATTCTTCTTTGGCTCAATGTTCTTCGTATTTGCAACGATTGGAATGGTTCCAAGACTGCGAATGATGCATCAATTAGACGGCATTTTGATGAATGGTACGCCTTGGACGCTGATTGTCAGATTAGTGCCATATATTATATGTCTGCTGACGAGTCAAATGGTCGGGCTTGCAATTCTGAGAATTTGGGGCGATCTCGTCTTCAGTGGCACAATAATTGCGTTCCTCACGATACAGTTGTTAATGGCTTTTACGATAGGAATGTTAAGTTTGTTCTTCGGCTGGACTGCCGCGAATCCTGGAATAGCTTCAAGTCGAATGATATTATTTATACCTGGCGGCTTCATCTTAGGCGGCGTGACGAATCCACTAACTCATCTTCAATCTTGGGTTGTGACAGTCAGTCACATTTTCCCATTGACGTGGCAGTTCCACTTTACACGCGACATTATTCAACGCGGTGCCGGACTGTCTGACATTTCAAGTGAGATCGGTGAATTTTTTATTTACATTGCAGCAGTTGCCATTATTTTAAGTTTTCGTTTCTATTCATCACGCAAAAATCTGTTAAATAAAAAAACACCGCCATCAGTGGCGGTGCTGTAAATTTTATAATCATAACTAAAAGACAAATTCTTCTTCATCAATATTTTCCCAATCAATTTCAAAAATCTTTTTGAGCAATTCGTCAGCAGAGTCAGCTTCGACCTTCGCAGTTTTAGCAAAAATAGATATTGGCTCCGATTTAGTTTTGGTTTCATCAGCAGTCTCATCGTCAGCTTTGTCTTTTTGTTCAGCAAGTTTTTCTTTGAGCTTTTCAAAACGTTCTTGCTGCTCCTCAGACATCTTTTCAAGACTTGCAAAAAGATTCGTGTTGCCGTCACTGTCGATTGACGCGCCGATACTTGCGAATTGTACACCTTTGTCAAGTGATTCTTCAAAAAGTCCATCAATTACGCCGACTGCTTTGTCAACGTTACTCATAATTTTGTTAGCAAAATCTTCGTCGTCAGCCATCTTTTCAATTTCTTCAGACGAAAGAATAACGGAATAGCCTTTTTCACTTTGAGCTGTGAGACTTTGCGGATCATCTACATCATCAGCAATAATAAAGTCGTAATCACCATATTTGTCACGTAATTTACCAAGAAAATCTTGTGCCTTTGAAGAAAGTTTTGTTTCATCAGCTAAAAAATTTTTAGTGCTGGTATTATCGACTGCATTGTTTTGTTTTTGCTTTAATGCATTCAAACCGTTGTCAGAAAGCTCAACCGCATAATTACTGTCGTACTGCTCAATAATGCCTTTGGCAGCCGCAGAATTTTTACCTGAAGATTGCGTGCGGGCATTGGCGATTGTGTCAGTACGGTTAAACAGTTTAGTATAATTTAAACCAACTGCATTTGCCATAATATTACCTCCTTTGTCTTAAATCAGAAATCCATTTCATTAATATACTAATATATATTAACACTTGTGTTATTTTTCGATATAAATTATAATTTTCCTTGTATTAAAAAAAATTTTTATTTATACGTCTAAACTAAACATAAATCTTTAAAAATATTTCACATAAATAAAATATTTTTATATAAAATAGTTTGACAATTCATCAAAATGCAGTTAATATATAATCTATGAAATAGTTTTTAATGTAATTTTCATATTTCTAATTTTATGTTATTTTTATAGTTTATATGTTCATTTTTCTATGTTTATGAATATTACAATTAAATTCTGTTTTGAAGAATTATATTTTTATTTAACAAAAAGGAGGAGAACCTAAATGAAAGACATCACACTAAGTAGTCCGCTTGACGGTCAGTTGATACCTCTTAATGAAGTCAACGATCCGGTATTTGCGGGCGGCGCAATGGGTCGTGGTGCTGCGGTCAAGAATCCAAAAGGCAAGGTTTATGCACCTTTTGACGGTGAAATAACCGTTTTCTTTGACACGCATCACGCAATCGGTCTGCACTCTAATGACGGTGTAGATCTCTTAATCCACGTTGGTATGGATACTGTTACCCTCAAAGGTAAAAACTTTACGCCTAAAGCTAAACAGGGCGACAAAGTTAAAAAAGGTCAGTTATTGCTTGAATTTGATCCAGAAGGCATCAAAGCGGCAAACCTTGACACTACTACTCCGGTTGTCGTAACCAACCACACTGAATTTGGCGACATCACATTTGAACTCAACGATCAAAAAGTCGTTGCAAAGGCACCGGCTGCTGATGCAGGTGCCGCAGCAGTTACCAAAGATGCTGACGACGCTCAATATGACAATCTACCTGATGAAGAGCGCGTTGCTAAACTCATTATGAAATATGTCGGCGGTCCAGACAATGTTCGTTCTGCTGAGCACTGCGCAACTCGTCTTCGTCTTATCGTCAACGACAAATCTAAAATCCAGGAAAAGAAAATTGAAAACATTGATGGCGTCAAAGGTCAGTTCTTTGCAGCACAGCAATATCAGATTATCTGCGGCACAGGTTTTGTTGACAAAGTTACTGATGAATTTATCAAATTAAAACCATCTCTTGCGGGCGGTGGAAATAAAGAAGCTGCTTATGAGCAGATGAATTTAGTTCAGAAAATTTCACGTACACTCGGTGACGTTTTCGTTCCGATTATTCCAGTCCTCGTTGCAACAGGTCTTTTTATGGGTCTTCGTGGTGCGATGCTTTCTTTGGGCAGCGAATGGGATCCAACGTTCCTGACAATGACACAAGTTTTAACAGATACAGCATTTGCATTTTTACCAGCTCTCGTCTGCTGGTCAACAATGAATAAATTTGGCGGTACTCCAGTTATTGGTATCGTTCTTGGTTTAATGCTCGTTTTCCCAGCTCTGCCTAACGCATATGTCGTCGGTGGATTTGCAAACGATCTCAAAGAATTAGGAATGACGTGGGAAGAAGCCGCTAAAATTGCCGACTATGCCGGTAAAGTGCCAATTCCACTTGATTTAGGCTTCGTCACCATACCGCTCGTCGGTTATCAAGGTTCAGTGTTGCCAGCATTAGTATTAGGTATTTTTGCAGCTAAATTGCAACATTGGCTCAAAACATTCATTCCAGATATTATTGATTTAATTGTTACTCCGTTCTTGACGCTGTTGATTTCAATGCTTCTTGGTTTCCTCGTTGTTGGTCCTATTATGCACGGTCTGGAACAAGTTGTTTTTGGTGCTGTTCAAAACTTCCTCGACATTCCAATCATTGGTGGTCTTGTCATTGGCGGTCTGCAGCAAGTTATCGTTATCTTCGGTGTCCATCACGTCTTCAGTGCTCTTGAGATTTATCTCCTCAGCACAATCAATGCCGATCCGTTCAACGCGATCATCACCTGCGCAACGATCGGACAGGGCGGTGCAGCTCTTGCAGTTGCTCTCAAGACACAGAATCCAAAGAAACGTGCTCTTTATGTTTCATCAGCAGTTCCGGCGTTTCTTGGTATTACTGAGCCGGCAATCTTCGGTATCAACCTTCGCTTTATGAAACCGTTCGTTTATGGCTGCTGCGGTGGTGCAGCTGGCGGTGCTGTTTCCAGTTTCCTCGGTCTTGCCGGTACTGGTATGGGTATTACCGTTCTTCCAGGTATGCTGCTCTATATGAATGGTCAGCTTCCACAATATCTGTTGGTTAATGCAATCGGCTTTGCCATTGGTTTCGGTTTAACTTACACAATGTATAAAGTCGAAGAATAATAATTAATAATATACGAAATTAAATTAAATTAAATAACTAAATAAATGTAGAATCTTTTCACTGGTTATATAAATCAGTGAGGAGATTCTTTTTTGTTGAGTTTTATATTTTAATTCTTGATTGACACAAATAAGGTATTGAGTGTAAAATATATTTATTATTAAATATAGGAGGAGTTACATTTGAAAAATGTTGCATTAATCACGGGTGTCACTGGTCAGGACGGATCTTATTTGTCCGAACTTCTTTTAAGCAAGGGCTATGAAGTGCACGGGTTAATTCGTCGTCACAGCACGATCTGCACTGAAAGAATTGAGCATATAATGAATAATTTGGACTATAAAGATAGATTTTTTTTGCATTATGGTGATGTCACTGATTCCTGTAATTTGTCCAATTTAATTTATGAGATACATCCTAATGAAGTTTACAATCTGGCAGCTCAATCACATGTTGGTGTTTCATTTGAAGTGCCAGAATACACAGCTGAAGCTACAGGTGTAAGTACAATTAAACTACTTGAAGCTATCCGGCAGACTAATCCGGCAATTAAATTTTATCAAGCTTCGACTTCAGAATTGTTTGGTGGAATACCAGAAACGGCTCCTCAGTCTGAAACGACGCCTTTTTATCCAAAGAGTCCATACGGTGCTGCAAAATTGTATTCTTATTGGGTTACAGTTAATTATCGTGAGGCTTATAATATGTTCACCTGTAATGGTATCTTATTCAATCACGAGTCGCCGCGTCGAGGTTCAGAGTTTGTAACACGCAAAATTACAATTGCTGTTGCAAAGATAATGGCTGGCAAGCAGGATAAATTATCACTAGGCAATCTTAATGCTAAACGTGACTGGGGCTATGCTGGTGATTACGTTGAAGGTATGTGGCTTATGCTTCAGCAAGATAATCCTGGTGATTATGTTTTAGCAACTAACGAAACTCACACCGTCCGTGAATTTGTAGAAGCTGCGTTTAATGAAGTTGATGTAAATATTGAATGGCGTGGCAGCGGCATTGATGAAAAAGGTTACTGTTCTAAAACGGGCAAACTCTTAGTTGATGTCAATCCAAAATATTTTAGACCAGCTGAGGTTGATTTATTACTTGGCAATCCGGCAAAGGCTGAATCTCAACTCGGCTGGAAACGCAAAGTTAGTTTTCGTGAGTTGGTAAGTATGATGGTAAAATCAGATATTAATATGTTTTTCTAAAATGGAGAAAGGATACAATGATAATAACAAGATTACTTGGCGGATTGGGCAATCAGCTTTTTTGTTATGCTGCTGGACGTCGATTGGCTTATATATTGAATACAGAATTAAAAATTGACAAATCTTCTTATAACTTTGACAAATTACGTTCGTATAAATTATTTGAGTTTAATATACAAGAAAATTTTGCAACACCAGAAGAAATACAAACTATTATTGAAAACAGTAAACAAAGACTTGCAAATATTGTCATTGAAAAAAACGTGGAAACCTCTCATACTAAACCATTTTTTATGCCCGAAATTCTTAATTATCCCGATAACGTTTATCTGTATGGTTACTGGCAAAGTGAGAAATATTTTGTTGATATTGAAGATATAATCAAAAATGAATTTACTCTGAAAAAGAGGGGACAGAACTATCAATATTGGAAAAACAAAATTAATGCTACTGAATGTTCGGTATCATTGCATATTCGGCGTGGAGACTATGTTACTAATCCAAAACTGAAAGATATATTTGGTATTATATCAATGGATTATTATCTTGAATGTATTAATTGCTTGAAACAAACATTTAATAATTTTACAATATTTGTATTTTCTGATGATTTAAATTGGTGTAAAAATAACTTACATTTGGATTTGCCAACGGAGTTTGTTGATAATGTTGAAAAGGACGTAGAAGAATTATATTTAATGAGCCTTTGCAAACATAATATTATTGCAAACAGTTCATTTAGCTGGTGGGGAGCTTGGCTTAATAATAATCCAAATAAGCAGGTCTTTGTTCCAGATCCTTGGTTTATTAATAAAGATACTGCAAATAAAGATTTAATACCAGATAAGTGGATTAAAGCACCGACTAAATTTAATGGTAAGATAGAAGTAAATGTTTCGCCTATATTTTAGATTATAATATTTGTTAAGATGATATTGTAAATATACAAAATAATCTGTTCAGTGTACATTTTTTATATGGCTTCGAATAAATTATAGTTTATATAATCAATAGTGATAAATTAAACATTAGGAGACAAAAATGATAATAACAAGATTACTTGGAGGGCTTGGCAATCAGCTTTTCCAATACGCAGTCGCTCGCAGATTAGCTCATAAACTAAATGTTGAATTAAAAATTGATAAATTTCAGTTTAATAATTATAAATTGCGCAATTATCAGTTAGACGACTTTAATATAAAAGAAAATTTCGCAACTGTGGACGATATAAATTACGTAATAAATAAAAGTAATCCACAAGTTACACACTACGGTATGGAACGCAACATCGCGACGGAAGGTTTTCTGCCAGAAGTTTTGAATTATCCAGATAATATATATTTTGTTGGTGACTGGCAATGCGAAAAGTATTTTTCTGATATTGAACCTATTATTCGTCACGAGTTCACTTTAAAACCGGAATTAATGGAAGAAGTTTCCAATTGGGCAAACAAAATACACTCTGCAGAATGTCCAGTGTCATTGCATATCCGTCACGGAGATTATGCTTTTGATCCAAAATTCCGTCATCTTTTTGGAATTTTGCCGCTTAATTACTATCGAGATTGTGTAGAAACTTTAAAAAAGTCATTCAATAATATAACGTTATTTGTCTTTTCAGATGATATGGAATGGGTTAAATCTAATTTAAAATTAGATGTAGCAATGGAATTTGTTGAAAACGTTCCGCGTGATTCTGAAGAAATTTATTTAATGAGTTTGTGTAAACATAACATTATTGCAAATAGTTCATTTAGCTGGTGGGGAGCCTGGCTTAATAATAATCCAAATAAGCAGGTCTTTGTTCCAGATCCTTGGTTCCGTATGTCAGTTGGACATAAAGATATTGTACCGTCTCATTGGACAAAGATACCGGTTGATTTTAATCAAGAGCCAGATTTAAAAACAAAGCCTATATTTTCAATTATCATTGTTGCAAATGAAAATGAGCACAATCTCAGCAAATGTCTTGAAAATATACTGTCACAGAGTTTTAAAAGTTATGAAATTATTTTGATTTGTGATGATAAAGTAAATGATTTTGCTAGAATCTGTGGATATGTGAATAACAGAAGAAATAATATAAATTTAATAAAATTGAATCAAGAAATAAATAAATACGCTGCTTGGAATATAGGCATAAAATTCGCTAAAGGCGATTATATTTTGATGCTAACAGGAAATGATTTAATTCTTTCAAATACCCTGCACACGATGTATTTTGCAAACGAGCGTACAAAAGCAGATGTGCTACACTCTTATGGATATTTTGTGGAAGATGAGGCTGGAAATGTTAGCATCATAAATAAAAAGTTTAATGTAAATATTGATGAGCCTTTTAAAGATTTAAAATCTAATGCAAGATTAAATATTGCTGACGATAAAAAATTAAATTTTTGGGCAGATAATAAAATTAACAAGTTATTGTCTACTAAAATTTTTAAACGAAATTTTCTTATTGATAATAAAATACATTTTAAACATACCCTCAACGATAATGCTGGAAATTTATTTTTAATAGAATGTTTGTTCCACAGTTCCAATTATTTTTTAGTACCGCAGGCTTTTTATATTTCACCAAATAAAAGTGAGTGAGTTTATGAATATAGTATATATGAACGGCGGGCTGGGCAATCAGATGTTTCAGTATATATTTTTTCGCTGGCTGGAAATTAATTCTGGCGAAAAATGTGTAATAGACAATGCGCCATTTTATTTAGATAATGTGCCGCATAACGGATACGAATTAAATAAAATATTTGGTCTTAAGCCGGCAATGCTCAGTGATATGTTTGATGAAGACATATGGCAATATATGCTTAACCTTAGAGAAAATGGTTCTTGGGGCGTAGCTCAACAACTTTTAAACGCAGGAAGACCTATAGTTGTAATCCGTGAACACCACGATACTCCTAACCTTAAATTCAACGGTCAGATTATTGTTGACGATGAATTGACGTTGAAAATAAATGGCAAAGACTTATACTATCACGGTTATTGGATGGGCGACAAATTTTTTAATAATATAGATAAAGTTATTAGACGTGAGTTTAAATTCCCTAAAATAAAGGATAAAATCAATAGGAAATATGCCTCATTGATTGAAAAATCTAAAATACCAGTGGCAATACACATTCGGCGCGGCGATATGGCACAGCTTGGCCGTTGTTGTTCACCAGATTATTTTTATAAAGTCATTGAGTATCTTGAAAAGATTGGTCAGATTGATAAATATTTTTTGTTTTCAGATGATTTAAAGTGGTGTGCGGATAATGCAGAATCACTTGGCCTCAGTCTCATACGCGATAAATTAATTAATATCAGCGGTAATAGTGGTGATACTGCTTATAGAGATATGCAGCTGATGAGTATGTGTCGTCATCGTATTTCGGATCGCAGCTCGTTTAGCTTAATGGCAGGCTGCCTTTGCCCATATGATAATAAGCAAGAAATAAACAATTGGAGATGAATTAAATTGAATAAAGTTGCCAAAATATATGTAGCTGGACATCGCGGAATGGTAGGTTCAGCAATAGTACGTGAATTGAAGCGTCAAGGTTATAACAATATAATTACTAAAACACATTCGGAGCTTGACCTTTGTCGTCAAGATGAAGTTGAGAAATTCTTTGCTGACGAAAAGCCGGAATATGTATTTTTAGCGGCGGCAAAAGTCGGCGGTATCATTGCTAATTCAGAGTCGCCGGCAGATTTTATGTATCAAAATATGATGATTGAAATGAACGTGATTAACGCTGCGTTTCATAATAATTGCAAAAAGTTGGAATTTCTTGGCTCGTCGTGCATATATCCTAAATTGGCACCTCAGCCTATGCGTGAGGACTGCCTTTTAACTTCAGCATTAGAGCAGACCAACGAGGCTTATGCACTTGCCAAAATTTCCGGCTTAAAGTATTGCGAATATCTCAATCGTCAATACGGCACAGATTATATATCCGTTATGCCGACCAATCTTTATGGCCCGAATGATAATTATCATTCAAAAAATTCTCACGTGCTGCCAGCATTGATTAGACGATTCCACGAAGCCAAAATTGAAAATAAATCTTCTGTCACGTGCTGGGGCGACGGTTCTCCTTTGCGTGAGTTCCTCTATGTTGACGATTTAGCTAATCTATGTGTATTTTTGATGAGTAATTACAGCGGCAATGAAACAGTCAACGCGGGCACGGGCAAGGAGATTTCGATAAAAGAACTCACTAAATTAGTTGCCGAAATAATCGGCTACAATGGAGAAATACTTTGGGATACAACTAAGCCGAATGGTACGCCGCGCAAATTGTTAGATGTATCAAAAGCTCAAAAGTTAGGCTGGACTTATAAAACTGAATTGAAAGACGGAATACGCTTAGCATATGAAGACTTTTTAAATAATACCGTTCGCGTAGACCGTTAATTTAATTTTTTTGGAGATATTATGGATTACAATTACCAAAAAATTCTTGTAATAAATTTAATGCATTTAGGCGATTTAATGTTGGCCACGCCCGTACTCAGAACACTGCGTACGAATTACCCAAAGGCACATATCGCGCTTTTAGCTGATAAAAAATTAGCCGATCTTGTACAGTATAACAAACACATCGACGAATGTATTTTGATTGATAAAAAAGGCAGCGATGACCACCTTTTGTCATTTATTAAATTTATTTTTAAAATCCGTGCAAAAAATTTTGACTTAGTGATAAACCTTCACAGAAATGAGCGAGCCTCTGCAATTGCGGCGTTTAGCGGTGCAAATAAAATCGTCGGCTACGCCAAGCCCGGTTTCTCACTCTTCTTTGACAAGGTTATGCCCAATCCTTCCATAGCAAAGAATGTTGGCACTGAAAATTATATACCTGGCAGTCAGCATCAGGTTAAATCTCACTTCGACGTTTTACGTGAGGCAGTCGGAATAACTAAAATTGATGACGGCGGCCTTGAAATGTGGATTCCAAAATCTGTTGAAGATGAAGCCAAGCAGATATTCAAAGATAATTTTCATGATGACGATAAGGTAATTGCGTTTAATATTGGAGCCAGCTGGAAAACTAAACGCTGGATTGATTCCTATTTTTCTGAATGTGCGGATCGACTGATTGAAAAAGGTTTTGGAATTGCATTTTTGGGCGGCCCAATGGATATTGAATTTGTCAACAACTGCATTGCCCAAATGAAACATAAGGACAGCAACAAAGTTAAAATTTTTACTGGAAAGCTGACTTTGGCACAGGTCGCTGGCCTTTTAGATAATTGCGTTTTATTTTTGACGACAGATTCAGGACCAATGCATATTGGCGTTGCGCGGAATATTCCAATCGTCACGATGTTCGGTGCTTCGCCGGTTCCAGGTTTTTATCCGTATGACGCTAAGGATATTTTGATCAAATCACCAGAAAAATGTCACCCGTGCGGTCGGCACGAATGTCCGCGTCAAGGTGATGAAAATATGGCGTGTATGAAAAATATACCGGTCGAAGTCGTGATGAAGTATGTTGAGGAACTTCTCAATAAATACGGTCAGCCGGCTAAAGACATTCCGCGCACCTATGGTCAATATCAGTGCCGCGTTATAGAATTATGATATAATCAGGTTTTTAAAATGAACGATAAGTCAGATGATAAAAATTTTTGGTTAATAATAATTTTAATATTTACGGCTTTTATTAGTGTGCCGCTTTTTTCAAGTTCACACATTATTGCCGGACACGATTGGATTTTTCACATAATGCGCATTGAAGGTATGAAAGACAGTCTGGCCGGCGGTCAGTTTCCAGTTAAAATAACCGGCTATTCATTTAATAGTTATGGTGAGGCGTCCGGCATTTTTTATCCGAACTTATTTTTATATATTCCGGCAATTTTTAGACTTTGTAATATTTCCGTTGCCGTTGCGTATAACTTGTTTTGCATTCTCATAAACTTGGCAACGGTACTTTGTACTTATTGGGCATTTAGCAGGTTGTTTAACTCAAATTGTCTCGGTGCCATAACCTCAATGATATACAGCGGTTTCTTTTATCGTCTCATTGATATTTATTCTCGTGCTGCAATCGGCGAGGCACTTGCAATGGCTTTTATGCCGCTGGCAGTCATCAGTCTTTGGCTTATGCTCCACCGTCAAACCAGTTATTGGATACCGTTCACTATCGCCTGTACCTGTGTGCTGCAGTCTCACATAATCAGCAGTCTGATGCTTGCCGCTATATGCATTTGTATAATTTTATATTCTTATCGTCAATTGAAGCAGCGAGAAAATTTAACGGCTTTAACTAAATCAGCTATATTCATTCTGCTCCTAAACATATGGTTTTATGTGCCGTTTTATAATTTTTATCATCAGTTTGAATTTAATATGCAGAACAGTATATTGGAAGACCATATTTTATCAAATCGCGTTTCAACCTGGGCAACGTTTAATTATGTGCAAGGCTTTTTTGGATATGCAATCGTGCTTGTGATTGCATTATTTATTATTAAGCACTTTTTTAAAAAGCATTCTGGTATTAATATGACACCGGCATTTTATTTTATGCTGTTAATCAGTATTGTCACTGTTATATTGACGTT
>JAFUTM010000272.1 GCA_017484235.1 Selenomonadaceae bacterium | reverse complement strand
TTCTCAACATTTTCCAAAATAAAAATATCTTCCGCCTCAACCGTGAACATTTCCGAAATCCATTTCAAATTCATCTCGACAAAAATATTTTTAAATTTCGTTGAGTATGGCACAACTTTCATAAAATCACTCCTATTCGTCAATTTTGCCGTCCCAACCTTGAGCGGCTGATGTATGTTCGTAAGTTAAATCAATTTTCATCATCAAAACTCCTAATTAAAAATTTTTTCCAGCGCATAAACAATTCCGTCTTCGTCGTTAGTTTTGGTAACATAATTTGCGATATTTTTCAGTTCATCAATGGCGTTACCCATTGCGATAGATTGACCTGCAATTTTTAAAATTGGAATGTCGTTTTGTGCATCACCAAATGCGATAACATTATTTAAAGTCATATTGAGTGATTCGCAGGCTTTTTGGAGTGCTGAAGCTTTACTTACACCAGGCAGTGTCGATTCAAGATAAAATGGTGCTGATAAGACAAAATTAAGCTCCGTTTTAAATGGTGCGCTGATTGACTCCGTTTCGTGCTGCAAAATTTCAGCCGGAGCAGCTATCAAAATTTTTGCTGGATTAAAATCAATAGCGTCGTGGACATTTGCAATTCGTTTGATTTTCAAATGATTCGATTGACTTTCATATGGAACTTGAAAACTGTTCGGATCAGTTGTATAAATAGCAGTTCCGTCATCAACAATCGGATTAACATCAAATTTCTCAAGATGTTTCAAAAACCTTTTGGCAAGCTCATTTGGAATAACATTACTGTAAATTATCTTACCAGTTTCGCAATCAACAACGACACCGCCATTATATGAAAGCAACATTCCTTGATGTTTACTCATTTCCAGTTCATCAGCAATCGGAATAAGACCAGCCGTCGGACGACCAGAAGCTAAAACTAATGCGCAACCGTTCTCTTGTGCACGAAGCAATGCCGCCTTTGTTTTAGAACTGATAATTTTTTTGCTTGTGTAGAGAGTGCCATCAATATCCAACGAAATGAGCTTTTTCATAAAAATCTATCTTCCTTTTTACTCACATTGATAGTCCAACATTTTATGTCACTTACTTTTGCACGTCAATTTTATATAAATACAGTATTTTTCACGAGTTCACTGTAACGAAAACAACTTTCCATATGGTCATTGATTATTCCAACGCCTTGAAGATGTGAATAAATCGTCACCGCTCCAACATATTTAAAGCCGCGTGCTTTTAGGTCTTTAGCGATTCGCCGTGATAAATCATTTTCCGCAGGAATGTCTCCGTTGCAGTGAGATTTATAAGTTCGAGGCACATTATCAACATAGCTCCAAATATAATCGCTAAAACTGCCAAACTCTCGACGAACTTCTATAAATCTTTTGGCGTTATTGATAATGGCCTCAATTTTTCTCCGCGATTTAAGCATATCTTCTGTATGTAAAATTCGCAATATATCCTGTTCATCATACAGAGCAACTTTTTCAAAATCGAAATTATCGAAGCAGCTTCTAAAAATATTTCGACGTCTTATAACGTACTGCCAATTCAAGCCGCATTGTAGACATTCAAGCATCAAGTGTTCAAATTGCTTGTAATCGTCGTGAGTAGGCACGCCAAATTCGGTATCGTGATATTTAATCATTAATTCGTCATTGAGGCACCATTCGCAACGTGTAAGATTCTCATTATTCATCATTTTAATAACTCGCAATAATAGTTTCGTTAGTTTTACCCTGCATTCCCGTATTGAATTTGAAGGAAACGCCATTTGGATTAGTTATTACAAATATCGCTGTATCTGGATGACCAGCTTTTTTAATTGCCGCTTTACTAAATTTGAGCAGAGGAGTACCGGCTTTAACAACATCGCCAGTCTTTACCAGATATTCAAAACCTTCACCGCCCATTGAAACGGTGTCGATGCCTACATGAATCAAAATTTCAGCGCCATTACTGAGTGTCATTCCAACTGCGTGTTTTGATTCGTCCATTAACATAGTGATTTTTCCCGAAACAGGAGCGCAGACCGTTTCATTTGCAGGACGAATCGCCAAGCCTTCGCCGACCATTCCGGCACTAAATACACCGTCACCGACATCTTTTAACGCAATTACTTCACCGTCAAGATAAGCCTTAAATTCGTGTTCACTTTCAAGTTTAGCTTCTGCTTCTGCGTTAGCCATTTCCGCTGCCGCCTCTTCATCAGCTTTTGCTTGAGCCGCTTCAGCTTCTTTGTCGATACCTTTCTTTTTACCAACCAGAGTGGTTAAGATAAAAGGAACAACTATAGCAACCAACATAGCCAATGCGAAACTGCCAAAGTATTGTGGCTGCATTGATAAAATGCCAGGTACTCCGCCAACACCGATAGCATTAGCTGTTGTGCTCGTAGATACGCAAACAATAGCAGCACATGCACTGCCCGTCATTCCGCAAATCAAAGGAAATAAGCGTGGTAAATTTACGCCGAAAATTGCAGGCTCAGTGACGCCCAAATAACAGGAAACCCACGCAGGAACGTTAATTTCTTGCGCTGCCGCACTTTTTCTTTGAAGATAAATCATTCCCAAAACTGCCGAACCTTGCGCAATATTTGAAAGTGCAATCATCGGCCAGAGCATTGTTCCTTGATAGTCAGCAATTAATTGCAAGTCGATTGCATTTGTCATATGATGCAAACCTGTAATAACAAGTGGTGCATAGACAAAACCAAAAATTGCACCGAATACTACTCTAAAGTCGCCTGTAATTCCGCTGTAAACTACACTTGAAATTGCAGAACCAATCTTCCAGCCAATCGGACCGAGTACAAAATGAGCCGCACAAACAGCTAAAACTAAGCTGCAGAACGGCACAACAATCATTGAAACAACTGGAGGAACTATGCTGCGGAAGAATTTTTCAAGATATACTAAAGTCAATGCTGTTAAAATTTTTTATAGCCATTGAAGAAAGACTTTGCTTGTGCTAAGATTAAATTGTCGAAGTTCAATAATGCACGGAGCAAAGTCTTTAATTTTTATTGTATTGCTTTACTCTGTGTTTGTCAATCAAAAGTGAGGGAATATAAAATGATTATTTACAAAATTAAAAACAAAATCAATGGAAAAATTTATGTTGGACAAACACAACGCGAACTTGAAGAACGTATGAAAGAACATCAGCGCAATAGTCGTCCTTGCTATATTGATCGTGCTATCAAAAAGTATGGTATTGAAAACTTTTCTGTTGAAGTTATTGAAGAGTGTGATATTCTGGATGAACTCAATGAACGCGAAATCTTTTGGATTAGAGAACTGAATTGTAAATATTCAAATGGTTATAATCTCTCTGACGGTGGAAAAGGTTCAACTGGTTATATCATAACACCGGAATTAAGTTTAAAGCTTTCAGAGTTACGCAAAGGACGCAGAAATACTCCAGAACAACGTGCAAAAATTTCCGCTACTTTAAAAGGAAGAATTTTTAGTGAAGAAACAAAGAGAAAAATTTCTGCTGCAAAAATAGGACACATAGTATCTGAAGAAACACGAGAAAAATTGAGAAAAGCAAATTTAGGCAAAAAAGCAACTGAGGCAACGAAAGCAAAAATGTCTGTCTCATCTTCGACTAAACGTCCTGTACAATGCATTGAAATGGGGAAAATTTTTGAATCAATAACTGCTGCCGCCAAATTTTTTGAAATTACTAACAATACAATTACAACTGCTTGTAAAAATTCAAATCGCACGGCAAGTGGATTTCATTGGAAATTTTGTGCTGGAAAGTAAATTTGATAAAATATGTGCTGATTAAAAAAACAAAATTGAAACTAAGGAATATGCTTTTAACTCTTTGATACCCTCTGAACACGATTTGATGAAAATTTATGATTGCACTAGAACTCCTATTCGCCGTGCACTCGCTGAACTGATAAATCACGGCTATGTGCAGGTTCGTCAAGGAAGCCGCGTTCGTGTTATTTATGAGCCAGTCGAAAGAAATATTTTTAAAATCGGCGGTATCGAATCTTTCAAAGAAGCTGCTGTCAGAAATGGTTTTACTTATAGCACTAAAGTTGTACAATTGGAAAAAATTATCGCCAATGAAGAAGTGGCAACTCGAACAGGATTTAAAGTCGGTGATAAACTCTACGACGTGCGGCGAGTTCGTTATATCAATGATAAGGCTTTAATTTTAGACAAAAATTATTTCCTCATATCCGTCGCTCGCGACTTGACAGAGGAAATTGCTCAAAAATCTATTTATGATTATCTTGAAAATGAACTTAAAATTAAAATTATGACCAGTAAACGCACTATGACCGCTGAACTTGCAACCAATGAAGATAAAAAATATCTTGAGCTTTCAGATTATAATTGTTTGGTAGTTGTCAGTGGGCGCGTTTTCAACAGCGACGGAATACAATTTGAGTATACAGAATCTCGTCACCGTCCAGATTACTTCTGTTTTGAAGATACTGCCACTCGTCACAAGTTTATAGGTTGACATCTACATTATGTTTAAAGTTTAGTCTATTACATCTCTTTTTTATACAGTTTAACCGATTTAATTTCGCCGTCAATGACTTTACCAAGACCAACAAACTCATCATCAGCGTAAACGCGAAAAATCAATTCATCAGCTAAATTTTTATTAACGCGAGTGGATAAACCATTGCAAAAAGCTCGAACGCGATGCGCGGGCAGATTAAATTTTGGCAGATGTTTAAGACAAGCATCAACCTCAACAATTGAATTGTCGCCGACTTCCTGTAACTTATTGAGAGTCACAGCTTCAGATACAAAAAAATCGCCGACTCTGCTGCGCTGCAGATTATTCAGAGTGGCTGAAGTATTCATTTTAGCTGCGATGTCAACTGCCAATGAACGTATGTACGTGCCTTTTGAACAGTCGACATCAATCGTCAAAGTATTATCCGTCACGTTTACTATTGATATATTATTGATAGTAACACTTCTTGATGGCAAAGTAAATTCTATATTTTTGCGAGCAAGTTCATACGCCTTGCGTCCATTAATTTTTATCGCCGAATATTTAGGCGGAACCTGTTCAATTGTACCAATAAATAAGTTTAGATTAGTTTCAATCGTCTTAGTTAATGGCATTGTAAAATCTGCACGATTAATTATTTTGCCAGTTATATCGCCGGTGTCCGTTTCAATGCCAAATAAAATTTCTGCACGATAAGACTTGTCACAGTCGGCAAGGTAGTCAACAAACTTTGTTGCCCTGCCAACCGCAACGGGCAGCACGCCGGTCGCGAATGGATCCAGCGTGCCAGCGTGCCCAACTTTTTTAGTCTGCATAATTTTTCTTACAATGTTCACCACATCGTGACTGGTCATATCTTTAGCTTTATTTATATTTATAAATCCGTCTCTCATATCAATTTATAGCTTCACCAATAGCGTCAACAATAATTTGTTTAGCTTCTTCAAACGATGTCTTAATAGAACAGCCTGCCGCCCGAATGTGGCCGCCGCCGCCAAGACTTCTGGCAATTTTCGATACGTCCACCGTCTTTGAACGCATACTCACTCGACAGAGATTTTCAGACTTACAAGTAAGCAGGAAAGCCACATCAACACCGTCAATAACTCTAATCAAGTCGATAAATCCTTCTGTTGAATCGACCGATTTAGCAATTTCTTCATTGACAAAAATGCCAACAACTTTTCCATCATAAAAAAGCTGCATAGTTTTAAGCGTTTCAACTAGCCCTTTAAAATCAGCAAGCGATTTACGCTCCATTTGTTCGGCAATTTCATTCGGCTTGACGCCCGCATCAATTAGTGCCGCTGCTGCCCTCATCGTGCTGGATTTCGTGTTGGCATAATTAAAGAAACCGGTGTCTGTTGCCAATCCGGTATAAAGGCATCTTGCAATATTCATCGTCAGCTCAACGTCTAAATATTTGCTAATATTAAAGATTATTTCACACGTTGCCGCAGCATTTGGATCAAGATATAAATAATCCACATTGGCACCAGTGTTGGTCACGTGGTGATCTATATTTAAAATTGGGGCTTCAACCATATTAAAAACGCGGCCAATGCGATCCGTCTGCGTGTCCAGAATTATTAACAAATCAGCAGTTAATCTATCATTATCATTCGGTCGTTCAATATTATCTACAAACGGCAGAATCATAAAATTAGGCGGCAGCACGTCATCAATAAAAATACGAACGTCTTTATGCATTAATTTTAAAATCTGCACTAAGGCAAGTGAACTGCCAATGGCGTCGCCATCAGGATTTATATGCGCTGTCACAATTATTTTTTGTGCTGATTTTAATTTGGCAGCTGCTTCTCTTAATTCAATTTGCACATTTACATCTCCAATCGTAAAACCAAATCAAAGTTCATCAAATAAATTAAAAATCATCTTTCTAACTTCATCTTTATCAACTGATAACACAATTCTTGCCTGCTGCGCACCTTGAGGAGCTCTTCTGTAAGCCAGCGTCTGACCATAAGACGGAGAGTACACATCATTTACATCAACCGGCATTGTGGTTTCTTCAGTAATAATATTTGAGTTTATTAATACCGCTGCAGCAAGTATATCCCAAATGAGCGTTTTTTCGGAACCGGCAAATATATCTCTTGTATCTAAAGTTTTATTCATCATTTCAGCAAGAATTGGAGACTTTATTTTATCATTAAGCGCGTAAAATTCATCTCTCGTGATATAGACTGTATCGCAAGCGTCCAGAGGCCCAAAAATTTGTTCTTTAAATGGTGAACGGACAACTTGTTTTGCCGACTTTGGATCAACCCAAATATTAAACTCAGCTGCCGGTGTTACATTTCCAGATTGGAAGAAAGCACCGCCCATATATACTACTCTTTTAACAAGCGGCACTATATCAGGAGATTTTTTTATTGCCGCTGCTAAATTGGTATGTGGACCGATTACAACTATAGTTACTTCGTTTGGGTGTTCTTTTATAGTTCTTATTATAAAATCAACGGCTTTTTCTTTTGTTGGTTCAAATGAAGGTTCAGCTCCATATCTGTTTTTATATGCAGTTCGCCAGTCAGTTGGTCTTTCATAAGAAGCAGCACCAGCATAAATATCAAAGCCGCTGCCAAATTTGCGTACTTCTTTTTCCATATGCGAAAAGCGATTCTCTATCCTGCGCGGTGTCTTGCCCATTGCAACTGGAATATTTGTAATGCCCAATCCTTCCAATTGACGAATGGCACTTGCCGTGCAGTCCTCTAACCATAAATTTCCAGTTGAAATTGTTACACCCAAAAGCTTAAATTTTGGTGATTTAGCCAGCATCATCATCGCTACGCCGTCGTCGAAAATATCTACCATATCACTATCCAGCAATAACAATTCCTCATCGACATCATCATTAGCAAAGCTCCTGTTTATCGGAAAAACAAACATTGTAACTACCAGGCAAAATACTACTGCCAGCAAAATATTCCGTCTCAAGTATATCACTCCTCAGTGTAAGCGATTATATTTATAAATTACAACCGTTAAGCTTTATAATATGGAAAACCGCGCCCTCCAAATCCGATAAAATTTCGGTGAAGAGCGCAGTAATTCAATCCACTATTGGCGGCTTATCATTATTATTTTGATTTTCTTTTTCGATTTGCAACAGTAATTTTTGAATATGTTCACTATAGTCAAGAGATGTATCAAGCGCAAAGGCAATTGTCGGTGTGAAACGAAGTCTTATACGTTGTCCAATTTCGCGTCTGATAAATCCGATTGAGCTTTGCAGACCTTGCCAAGAATCTTTGACTTGTTCTTCATTGCCCATAATACTTACAAAAATTTTGGCTTCGCGTAAATCGCCGGTAACATCAACGTGTGTCACTGTTACAAAACCAATTCGCGGATCTTTTAAATCTGTCAGCAGCATTTTTCCAACTTCTTGTTTAATGAGTTCTTGTAATTTTTCAACTCTAAGCTGACTCATAACATATTCCTCCGAATTAATATATTAATTAGTTTCAGCAGCGTGACGAGCTTCAGCTTCTTTGTTAGCTTCCGCAATAGAAGTTTCAATTTCTTCCATTTTGTACGCCTCGATTATGTCGCCTTCTTTAAAGTCACGATAATCAATAATAGAAATGCCGCACTCATAGCCAGCTGCAACTTCTTTAACTTCATCTTTAAAGCGGCGCAGCGAATCAATCTCACCGTCAAATACTTCAATGTTGTCACGCAGAATACGGATTTTTGAATTATTAAAGATTTTACCGTCAAGTACGTATGAACCGGCAACAAGAGCTTTGGAGAATTTCATAACTTTGCGAATTTCGACGCGTCCTTGAATTACTTCTTTGTATTTAGGTGCCAGCATACCACTCATCGCGGCCTTAACATCGCCAATTGCATCATAAATGACACGATATGTGCGAATATCAATATTTTCAGTGTCAGCCAGTCGACGAGCATTATTATCTGGACGGACGTTAAATGCAATGATAAGTGCATTGGACGCAGAGGCCAGCATAATATCCGATTCATTGACGGCACCAACACCGCTGTGTACGATAGTAACGCGAACTTCGTCATTTTTGTTAAGCGCAAGCAGTGAACTTGACAAGGCCTCAATTGAGCCCTGTACATCAGCTTTAATGACAATGTTGAGGTCTTTAATTGCTCCAGCTTGTATCTGTTGAAACAGATCATCAAGTGAAACTTTCTTTTTTCGTATAAGTTCAGTTCTTGCGACTGCTTGTCTGTGCTCGGCTATAGATTTAGCCTGTTTTTCATCAAGCGCGGCAAGTATATCACCAGCTGCAGGAACATCATTTAAACCAAGTACTTCAACCGGCACGGAAGGGCCAGCCTTTTTAACATTATCGCCACGATCATTTATCATTGCACGAACTTTGCCATAAGTCGTTCCAGCTACGATAGAGTCGCCAATTTTAAGCGTGCCATTTTGTACTAAAACAGTTGCAACTGGTCCACGCCCTTTGTCAAGCTGCGCCTCAATAATAACACCGCGAGCCTCACGGTTAGGATTGGCTTTCAGTTCTTCAACTTCAGCAACAAGCAGAATATCTTCCAGCAGATCATTTATACCAATTTTCTTCTTAGCACTAACCGGAACCATTATCGTTTGACCGCCATACTCTTCCGGAACAAGTTCGTGTTCCATTAGTTCTTGTTTAACTCGTTCTGGATTCGCACCTGGCTTATCAATCTTATTTATCGCAACTATGATTGGCACGTTAGCTGATTTTGCGTGATTAATAGCCTCTACTGTCTGCGGCATAACGCCATCATCAGCAGCAACGACTAAGACGGCAATATCAGTGACCTGCGCACCACGCGCACGCATTGCAGTAAACGCCTCGTGTCCAGGTGTATCAAGGAATACAATCTTTTTATTATTAATGGAAACTTGGTATGCACCAATATGCTGAGTGATACCGCCCGCCTCTGTAGATGTTACTGACGATTTACGAATAACGTCCAAAAGTGACGTCTTGCCGTGATCAACGTGGCCCATTACTGTAACTACCGGCGGACGGAGTTTAAGATCACGTTCATCGTCTTCGATTTCAGGAATTAATGTCGGATCCACCTCTGGCGGCAGTTCTTCTACACTTACGCCAAATTCACTTGCAACCAGCGAAGCGGTATCAAAGTCAATTTCCTGGTTGAGTGTGGCAATAACGCCCATTATTAAGAGTTTCTTTATAACCTCAGCTGCTGTGGCCGACATCTTGCTTGCCAAATCTTTGACTGCTATGCTTTCGCCAACTTTTATATGCGTTGGTCTTGCTATTTCAACTTTATGTGTCTGCTGTGATTGATTGCGATTCTTTTTCTTATTTTTACTAGGTTTATTAATATTATAATTAGCAATAGTTTTTTGATTGAGATTTTTATAGTCTTTTAAATTCCGTTGATTACGACTGCGATTTTGATTATGTTCGCCATCTCCATCTCGATTACGCCGACTATCGCGATTATCTCGGCCATCTCGTCCGAAACGTTCACGATCCCTGTTTTCGTGATCCGAGCGTTCAGAGCGTCTTGAATTTGCATTTGCTCCGTTATTATGACGATTATTGCGTTCACTATAATCATTACGTTCGTCTTTATCATATCCTGCATCACGTTCGTTTTGACTGACCCGATCTGCTTTATTTTCTATACGTTCTTTATTTTCGTTGTTTCTATATGTTTCTTTTTTTCTAAATTTATTATTTTGATTTTGATTTTGTTCTTGTCGGTTGTCTCGGTTCTCGCGTCTAGTTTCAGTTTCGTTTGTTCTTGGACTTATATTTGTTTTATTTTCTTCTTGAGTTTGTCGATTTTGTTGTGATCCTCTTTTATATTGAGGTCTCTTTATAAATTTATTATTATCTCGTTTTTCTTTCTTATCTTTAACAACATTAGCTGTCTCTTCATTTTTTTTGACAGCCGTTGGTTTGCTTACTTTTATTTCTGCTGTTTCTGCTTCTGATTTGGTTTCTTCATTTACGGGCTTCGGTTTCTTTACAAAAGAACTTTTTAATAAAGTATATGCTTCTTCACTTATCGCACTAAAATTATTCGTCACTTTTATTTTACGTTTTTTCAAGAACTCAATCAATACATTACTATCTTGATTAAATTCCTTCGCCAATTCAAATATTCTGTATTTTTGCACTTTCGACATATATCCACCCCCAAGGATACACACAAATTATTTGTTAATTATATCGGATATTGCTTTACAAAAACCTTCATCTACCACTGCCGCTATCACTCGATATTCTTTGCCTATTACTTTGCCAAGTTTTTCTTTGTTCAGTATTGTTTCTATTGGTATTTTTTTGCTGTCAGCCACTCTTTGCCATTCATTTTTAGTCTTTTCAAATGCATCTCCCGCTATCAGCAGCATTTTTGCCTTATTTTTATTTATTGCTTGATTTACAGCAAAGGTTCCTGAAGATATTTTGCCAGCTTTTTGTGCTATTCCCAACAAATTCTCTAATTTAGTTTCTTCCATTATCCACCTCAATATTTTTTTACTTAACTACGTAGCCTGTCTACTATCTAACAAAAACTGTTCCACTTCATCGTAAAAATATTCCTCAATATTTCTTTTAAAATATTTATTGAGTGCTTTTTTCTTTTTAGCAGTTTTTAAACATTCAGGATTTTGACAAATATATGCGCCGCGTCCTGCTTTTTTGCCGTTCTCGTCTATCTCAACTTTGTTTTCAAGAGTTCTGACTATTCTTATCATTTCACTTTTATGTTTTATAGCTCGACAGCCTACACACATTCTATGCATCTTTTCTTTTCTCATAGCCCATTAAATATTCACCTCTCTCATATCTTTATCCAACACTTCTTTTTTTGCTTGTGCTACACTTTTTATATCTATTTTCCAACTTGTCAATTTTGCTGCCAGCCGCGCATTTTGTCCTTCTTTGCCTATTGCCAATGATAACTGCTTATTTGGTACAACCACTCTTGCCATCTTTTCACGTTCATTTACTGCCACACTCTTAACTTTAGCTGGACTCAATGCATTTGCTATGAATATTGCAGGATCGGAATCCCACTGTACTATATCTATTTTTTCTTGACCAAGCTCCTTCATTATAGCTTGCACTCTTACGCCTTTATTGCCTATACAGGTTCCCACCGCCTCTATATTTTCATCTTTTGAGATAACAGATACTTTGGATCGCATTCCAGGTTCCCTTACTACTGTTTTTATCTCTATTATACCCTCTTGTATTTCGGGTACTTCTAATTCAAACAGTCTTTTCAATAAACCTGGATGCGTTCTGGATACAAAAATTTGCGGACCTTTGCTTCCTTTTTTCACTTCTGCTATATATGCTTTAATCCGATCTCCTACTTTATATTTTTCTCCCACTATTTGTTCCGTTGCAAGTAATATAGCTTCTGCTTTACCTATATCAATTATTATGTCATTGTTTTCTATTCTGACTACTGTTCCGCTTACAATATCATTCTCCTTTCCACTAAATTCATCATAAAGCATTCCCCTTTCAACTTCTCTGACTTTTTGTACTACAAATTGTTTCGCAGCTTGTGCCGCTATTCTTCCAAAATTTTTAGGTGTCACCTCTATTCTTATTACATCACCTATTTCTGTATTAGGATACATTGTTTGAGCTTCAGGTAATGATATTTCTTTAACTTTATCAGATACTTCTTCCACCACTTCTTTCAATGCATATACGTGATATGTTCCATTTGCTCGGTCAATATTTACTTCGACGTTCTGTGCTGTATCAAAATTTTTCTTATATGCCACAACCAATGCTGACTCTATCGCATCAAACATGATTTCTGGAGTTACATCTCTCTCCACACACAATGCTTTTAAAGCTTCTAAAAAGTTTACACTTTCTTGAGTATTTTTTTTATTAATCAATTCTTTTATCACTCCTAATGATTTCTGTGTTATTTTAGATTTCTACATACAGTCTGACTTGAGCTACTTTATCCATTTCTATAGGTTCCATTTCTTCCAGCTGAAGTATATTGTTGTCACATCCCAATAATGTGCCTATAATTTTTTTTGTTCCTCCAATTGGTTCGTAGAATTTTACTTCAACTTTTTTGCCCTTTTCTCTTTCAATGTCTTTTTGTTTTTTTAGTACTCTGTCTAATCCTGGACTGGATACTTCCAGAACATAAGCTTCATTTATTATTCCATCTCGATCTAATTGTTCCCCCACTTTTTCACTGATTTTTTGACAATCGTCTATTCCAATGCCTCCTTTTTTATCAATATATATTCTCAAATATCTTTCTTTTTCTTTCACATACTCCACATCTACTAATTCAATTTCTGGCTGATCTAGTATAACCTGTTCAATGATAGCTTCCACTTTTTTTTCTATTTTATTTGACATCACTTGTCCTCCTGTCACTTACAAGATGAAAGAGTGGACTCACGCCCACTCTTCAACTCTAATTCTTCGATTGAAACTTTATATTCTAACGTTACAGAAATTTCCAAATGCATAATTAGCAATTACATAAACACGCTCGCTTACCGTTTACAAAAATAAAAAACTCTAACAAAAAACAATAAAGATCAACCTCTTTTCTGTAACAAACATCACCTCTCATATCAAGTTTACTTTTGTTCATTTTACCATTTTATATTTTTAATGTCAATGACGAAATTTAATTTTTCATTATATGAAATCATTTCAACTATTAATGTAATTTTTGTAAATATAGTTGACCACAGTCTCAATTTATTATATCATTAAAAATAAATGAATTGGAGAATTTATATTTGATGTCAAATAAAGAAAGACTCGATATATTATTAGTTGAAAAAGGCTTCTTTGAGAGTCGAGAACGTGCCAAAAGAATCATTATGACCGGAAAGATTTTAGTTGATGATAAAAAAATTGATAAAGCTGGCACTCTGGTTAATCGCGATTCTGAAATTCGCGTGTTAGGTTCAGATATTCCATTTGTAAGTCGCGGTGGACTTAAACTAAATAAGGCAATCTCGGAATTTAATATTGATCTAAATGAAAAAATTGCTGCTGATATAGGGGCATCGACTGGCGGATTTACTGATTGTATGCTCCAAAATGGTGCCTTGAAAGTTTATGCGATTGATGTTGGTTATGGTCAACTTGCTTGGAAACTTCGGCAGGATAGCCGTGTCATCAATATGGAACGTACAAATATAAGACACGTCACTCGTGAGATGATTGATGATGAATTGGACTTTGCCTCAATTGATGTTGCTTTTATTTCGCTAGATAAGGTATTGCCAGTTGTCTTTAATTTATTGAGTGATACAGGTGAAGTTGTTGCATTAATTAAACCACAGTTTGAAGCTGGTCGTGAACGTGTCGGCAAACACGGCGTTGTTCGAGACAAAAGTGTCCATATAGACGTAATCAATAATGTCATTAATACGGCAAATACTTTAACTTTTACGATGAAAGGGTTATCCTATTCGCCCATTAAAGGTCCAGAAGGTAATATCGAATATCTACTTTATCTTTCAAAGAATAATAATGAAGCTAATCCGCATATTAATTATAATGTTGAAAGTATCGTTAATGAAGCTCACGAAGAGTTAAAAACATAATAAATGGAGTTAAATTAAATGGCAAGACAAAATATATTTGGCAACGCTTTTGGCGTTAGTGCTGGTATGATGCAGATTGCGGTTTTCCCTAATCGCAGCAAACGCAGAGCCGGCGAAATAGTTGATAGAATTTTTCATTATTATAACAATAAAGATGTTCGGTTAATAATGCAGTCTGGAGACGCTCGACAATTTAAAAAAGATGAATATGGGCTGCCCTGCGTTGAGCGTGTTCACGTTGATATGGCACTTTCCATTGGTGGAGATGGCACACTTTTAGGTGTTTGCCGTCGTTTCACTAATCAGGAGGTGCCCGTCTGTGGCATTAATCTCGGCACGCTTGGTTTTTTAGCTGATATTGAAACTCACGAATTGGAAAGCCGGCTTGGTAAAATTTTGTCCGGCGAATACCGAATTGAAAATCGTCTACTTTTAGCGGCATACATTAGAAATGAGTTTGGCGAAAAATATCTAGGTAACGCAATAAATGACGTCGTGGTGTCTAAAGGCGGCGTTGCGCGTATGCTAAGACTTGGCCTTTACATAAATGAGACACACTTAATGAATTATCAGGCAGATGGATTGATAGTATCTTCGCCAACTGGTTCAACTGCTTATTCACTCTCAGCCGGCGGGCCAATTCTTAATCCAACAATCCGCGCATTATTACTCACTCCGATATGCGCTCATACATTCCAAATGAGACCGCTGGTTGTTGGAGAAAATGATGAAATCCGTCTTGAAGTCGCCAACGTTCATCAAGATATTGTTGTCACTCTCGATGGACAGGAGAGTTTTTATATTCAACCTGGTGATGAAATTATCGTTCGTAAAGCTAAGGCAACCGCACATATTGTTAAATTTGAAGATAAAGATTATTATAAAGTATTGCGCAATAAACTTTGGAACAGCCGGTTAATGAGCTGAATAATGTATATTAGATTAACATTAATTTAGAAGGTGACAATTATGGACGTGAATAACATAACAATGGAAGACTGGCTTAAAGCCACGTTTCCAGAATGGGGCACTTGGCTGAATGAAGAAATTGACGCTGAGATTGTACCAAAAAATAATTTTGCTATGTGGTGGCTTGGCTGTATGGGAATATGGCTAAAATCTGAAAATCAGACTAACTTGACAATAGATTTTTGGTGTGGTACCGGTAAGCGAACCAAAACCAATAAATATATGGCACCTAATCATCAATATCGAAAAATGTGCGGCTGTAGTTTAAATCAGCCTAATCGTCGAGTAACGCCAATTGTTATTGATCCATTTGCCGTTAAAAGTTTAGAGGCTTTCCTATGCACACACTATCATAGTGATCATATCGATCCTTATGTGACCGGTGCCGTTTTGCAAAATTGTCCGCAGGCGAAATTTATTGGGCCGAGAGCTTGCGTTGACATTTGGAAACAATGGAATGTGCCCGAAGATAAATGTATATTAGTCAAACCAGGCGATGTTATTAAAATAAAAGATATAACAATAAATGTGCTTAAATCATTCGACCGTACAATTGAGTTTTCAGCTTATCCTGTTGAGAACTTTAATGCAACAATGGACGATAAGGCTGTCAATTACCTAATCGAGACGAGCGGAGGTAATTTATACCACGCCGGCGACTCTCATTATTCGAATCAGTTTGCGCTGCATGGAAATAAATATAACGTTGACGTGGCATTGGGCGCATATGCTCAGAATCCACGTGGCCTCACTGATAAATTAAATACTTCTGATATTCTTCGTATGGCAGAAGATTTAAACACTAAAGTCATAATACCGATGCATTATGATACGTGGAGTAATTTTCAAAGTGATGTAAGTGCAATTACAATGCTTTATAAATTGCAAAAAGAACGCTTGAATTATAAATTCCATCCATTTATCTGGCAAATTGGCGGCAAATATACATTTCCACAAGACATTGATAAAACTGTTTACAATTATGACAGAGGTTTTAGTGATGTCTTTACAAAAGATTTTTCGTGGCCTTATGACAATTTTATGTAATTCAAAATTAACAGAAAGAAGTTGTAATAATGAGCGTAACCTCACCTGAAGTATCCATTATTATTCCAATGTATAATGCCGAGAAATATATTAAAACCACACTCAACAGTATAAAAGATCAAACATTTAAAAATTATGAAGTTGTAATAGTAAATGACTTCAGCACGGATAACAGTTTAAAAGTTGTAAAAAAATTTATAAAATCCGAATCTATTGGATATAAAATTAAAGTAGTAAATCTTGAAGAAAACGGCGGCATAAGTAATGCTCGAAATGTTGGTTTAAAAAATGCTTGCGGCAAATATGTCACATTTATGGACAATGACGATATGATCATTCCAAAAGCATTGGAAACGTTTGTAAATATTGCTGAACAATTTCAAGCCGAAGTGGTTCATACTCATGCGCATTATGAGAATAGAGAACCAATCGTTGACAATAAAAAAATTGTGTTTAAACCCACTTCTATTGAATTTGGAAATAAAAAAGGCGTACAAGCTCCGACACACGAATTAACAAATGATATGCATCAGAGACTGACGCTATTTTCAAATTGTGGTATTGATTGGAATGTCTGGAGCAAACTGTTTAGGCGTGATTTTTTGATTAAATACAATGTTCAATTTCCAAAAATTCATTTTACTGAAGATATGTTATTTTGTTTCCAAACTTTACTTCATTCTAAAAAATATATAATGATACCCGACCTTTTATATATCTATCGCGTTCGGTCTGATTCAACTTTACGCAAAGACTCAGATTCAGTTTATATAAAAAAAATTATTGATGTACAAATTGAAGGTACCAAAATGTTAAATAATTTTATGAATCAAATAGACGAACTGAAAGACGATTTTCTGATCAAAGAACGAGTAATTGGTTTTTATCTCACGTTAGAAATGTCGGCAACAAGATCTATGCAAAAGAAATACATTTCCAACGATAATTATTTTCAATTTTTAAAAGATATTTATGTTAAATATTTTGGAAAAGATGCAGAGTTTGTTTCATTTCTTCATTTACTTGCGAATCAACCAATGCCAAATATGAAAAACATTTCTATGCCGTTAGATCAAGCGTTGTCAAACAACTCAAATAATAAAGATGATGTCATAATGATAAATTAATAATGAGGTAATTAATTTGTTTCCTTGTGAAAAATGCGGCTGCTGCTGTCGGCAGATCGGAAAAGTTTTTTTTGCCAAAAGTATGGCTTTGCCTGACGATTCTTGTAAGTATTTGAATAAAAATACTAATCTCTGTACCATTTATGAGAACCGACCAATATTTTGCCGCGTCGATGATTATTACGATAAATATTATTCAAAAGAAATGAGCCGTGATGAATTTTACGCTCAAAATAAGGCGATATGTAAAAAATTCCAATCAAATAAATAAGTTTTGATTGACGAATTAGTAAATTTGTGATAACTTTGATATGTTAATTTCTTATATTGAGGAAGTGGAATAAATGGGTGTAGATCCTAAAAATTCTTCGTTAAACAATCCGACTGAAAAAGAAAACACTAAACAAACAAAAGAACCGGAAAATGTTTTTATACCGGAAGATCCCAAATATTCACTTGATGATATAATTTTGCCTCAATCAGTTAAAGATGAGATTTTAGATGTTGCCACTTATGCAGAAAACAGTCATCTGGTTTTTGAAATTTGGGGCTTTAAGAAGACGCATAAGTTTTCTAAACGTATAGGTGTAAACCTTTATGGTCCGCCAGGTACTGGTAAAACTATGGCGGCGCACGCAATTGCCAAAAATCTCAATCGTAAAATTTTGATTGTCAACTATGCTGATATTGAATCAAAATTTGTTGGCGAGACACCTAAAAATATTCGCAGAGCATTTGAAGCAGCGAAGGCGACTAACAGTATTTTATTCTTTGATGAGGCGGATGCCATTCTCAGTAAGCGTGTAACCAATATGACCAGTGCAACTGATGTAAGTGTAAATCAGACGCGTTCGGTAATGCTGATGTTGATGAATGAATATCAAGATTTTATAATATTTGCAACAAATTTTATTGAGAATTTTGATCCGGCATTTATGCGTAGAATATCAATGCACGTTAAATTTGAATTGCCTGATGCCGACTGTCGTCGTCAACTCTGGAAAATGTATATACCAACTGAATTGCCAAATAACATCAATGTTGACAAACTAGCTACGATGTATTCTGGAATCAGCGGCAGTGATATTGCAAATGCTATGCTTAATTCTGCATTTAAAGCGGCACGGCAAAATGCAAATCTTCTTGATGAAAAGCTGGTGTGTGAGGCTGTCGAAAATATTCTTGACAGTAAAGCTGCCAATGCTAAAGTTAATCTCAGAACCACTACACGCCGTGAAATTTCTGAAGAAGAATTTAATAAACAATTTAACAGTTAATTATTTAATAAATGGAAGTTACAAAGGTGAAAATAATGGAGCCAATTAAAGTACTAATTTTTGGAACAGATGATTTATTTCCACAATTAAAACCTTATTATGATGCAGAAGTGGAAAAGGGCAATATGGAAATTGTTGGTTACGCAAAATTTGAAGATGATAAAATTGCTTTATACGAAGATTTAAATGGCAAGCCACTTTCACCAGACTGTTCATTTAATAAAATTATAATTTCATCTAAAAATAATTTCTTTTTATATCTAGAAACATTTAATATAATCCAAAATAATGGGGGGGGGGGCATACGGTACAATAACAGTTAATAATGCTATAGATGGAAAAGTTTTTTTATCACCAAATTTTGATTTTAATACATTTTATTTAGAAGGAAAAGTTAAAGCTAATATTCCAGATTCTGAAACAATGTATAAATTAGAATTTAAAGATAATTCAAGCACTATATATCCTAGAACTTATAATGCAAACGATAGAATCATTGAACTTGGCAAAAAAAGTTATATTGTTTCATCTACTATTGAAGGTCGTGGTTTAATTCAAATTGGACATTTTTCATCAATTGGTTGGGATGTCGTATTTGAAATGGCTCTTAATAACGACCATCATTATCGTAATATTTCATCATATGGCATATGTCGATTAGACTGGCAGTTACCTCGAAAATCGTATTTTACTGAAGAATCATTGGGAAATCTATATATAGGTTCAGATGTTTGGATTGGTCGTGGTTGCCGCATTAAAGCCTCCAATTCGGATAAGCCGCTTATAATAGGCAATGGTGCAATTATCGCGGCCGACAGCGTCGTAGTCAACAATATACCACCGTTTGCAATTGTCGGCGGCAATCCAGCTAAAATCATTAAATATCGTTTTGATCAAGATACAATTAAAATATTGGAAAAAATTGCCTGGTGGAACTGGGATATTCAAAAAATTTATGAAAATTATAATTTATTCAGCAATCCTGAAGAATTTATCCAAAAATTTAAATTTTAAAATGAATAACATTATTATTTATTGAAATATTTACATATTAAGGAGAAGTGATTTAAATGGTACCTGTAGCAATAATGCTTGGTGCATTAATTGGTGGTATTCTTGTCGTTGCAAGCTGGGACGACATAGTGAAGTGGCTGGATAATCTTTTGCCACAAATTAACGAAAAACTTGCTGGAATTGTTAAACATAAAGCAAAACTGTTTTCCAGCGTCAAAGATCAAGTCTTGAGTCTTGTTCATAAACTTTACTACAAAGAAAACGGCAAATTCTATGAACAGACTACTACACGCGAAATTGATGAATCTCAAGTTCCAGATTGGGCAAAGGCTGAACTCGGCGAAGAAGAGACCGATGTTACTGACAGATATAAAGAAGAGCTGCAACTCGAAATTTGATTCAATGTATTTAATTCAATTTGATCTTTAATTTTTTCTAATGGAGATGATAAACATGACGGTTAATGCTGACGATCTTAATAAAATTATTGAGACAGTCAAAAAGTTTTTCCACGATCTCATTAAACCGGATATGACGATTGAAAAGCTGGCTGAAGTTGCTTCGCCAAAACTCGATGACATTATCAAAAAGAATGCTGAAAAAGGTCTCAAATACAGTGCGGGCAAATTCAAAATTATTTACTTAGATGATGAGCATTTTGCGCTTGAATTTGAGATGTATTTCAAAGACGAAGCTGGCAAATGGTATAAAGCCGCTAATAAGAGTGAGCCGCGCAACGCTGAAT
>JAFUTM010000271.1 GCA_017484235.1 Selenomonadaceae bacterium | reverse complement strand
ATACCAACAGATTCATACCATTCACTTTTGCCCATAAACGCGAATATGACATTCAATATAAGGGCAAATATCAAAATCTTAATGATTGGGTCGTCAAAATTAGCTTTAAGTTTATCCCAAAAGCCCTCACGCGCCTGTTCAGTGATTCGATTGTCACCAAATTTTGCTTTTGACTCAGCAACTTGCGCGTCAGTTAATCCTGTTATTTTCAATTACATTACACCTCACTCTATTTTTGAATTTACAGCTGCATTGTACAATATAACCGCTGTATTGTCAAGGGTTGCAGTGTGCCAATTAAAAAAGACGTAAAAATCGAATAATTAAGACAATTAAATCAATCCTTACGTCTAATTAAATATATATGATTAACTATTAGACTTCTGCAATTTCTTCCTGAGTCAGAGACTTTAAGCCTTTGCTAATTAGCAGAGACTCTGCCGTTTTGATGTCAGTTACTTTGAATATCATATATGCACGTTTTTTTCCAGCAAAGGCATACATATATTCAATGTTTACATTTGCTTCGGTGAAGGTCTGCAAAATTTTGTTGAGGCTGCCGGCTTCATCAGAAATTGCATAAATTAAAACCGGAGTGAAACGTGCAATAAAATTCTCTTCTTTTAAGACGTTCGTAGCCTCGTAAACATCATTGACAATCATACGCACGATACCGAAATCATTTGTATCAGCAAGTGACAATGCTCTGATATTGATGTTGTGATTCGCCAGCACAGTTGTCATATTGTTTAAAGTGCCTGGCTTGTTTTCCAAAAATACGGAAACCTGTTTAACACTCATTTATCATTCTCCTCCTTTTTATTTTGTAAGTGGCACAGTTTCGTAGCAATCACTGCAACATTTAATTTTTGTATACTGCTTTTTCATAATAGCTTCACGGTAAATCTTTGCAGCATTGCTATTAAAAATTTGCTTTATATCGTTGTCTAAAATATTTCCTACAATCATAAAATTATCGTAATCAGTACAGCACAAAGTAACGTCTCCATTCCAATTTATAGAAAGTTTATCAAATGCCTCTGGACAAACATCACGATACTTTTTGTTAATAGTCTCTTGTTCTTGTAACTTGCGAATTTTTTCTTTCTCCGCATCGCTGACATTCATCGCCTCAACTTTAAGATGATTTAACTTTGTGTGTCCGATGTTGTAATAGTCGCAATAATCGCCAACATCATTTTTAAAACTTTCGATCTGCTCATCATTTTCCGCCGTCAAAGTCGTAGAAATTTGTATGTAAGGATAATCTCTATCTCCACGAATCTCATGGAAACGCCTTATAGTATGCAAGAGTTTCAGATAATCGCCGCCTTCGCGCATTTCATTATATGTACCTTCATCTGCGCCTTGAAAAGAAAATTTGATACTGTCGAGGTGAATATCCATAAGCCTTTGCATTTGCGTTTCGTCGAGTAATGAGCCATTCGTGTTTATGTGAATCAGTGCACCGACTTTTTTGACTTGCTCCATAATGTCAATGTACTTAGGATGCAAAGTCGGCTCGCCCCAACGAATAAATCTTACTCCTGCAATTTTGTAGCGGCGAACATTTTCAATTAAAGCCTCAGCTACATTGTCAGGCATTGTTCCGCGCATTCTCAACATTGATTTCGTACCTGTTGGGCAAAAACAACAGCGGAAGTTACAAAGATTCGTCAACTCCACATCCAAGTATAACGGAAGATTATTTTGCCCCCCCCCCTGATATATAAATTTTGTTATACTTCTCAATGTTAGTTCCATTGTTTACTGTATGATATATAGGAACAAAAGGATTTTTTAATTCAGACAACTGAAAAACCTCCAATTAAATTTTTCGCTTATCGACAACACGGACAGCCTTGCCTTCACTTCGTGCAATTGTTTTTGGCGCAACGAGTGAAACTTTAGCTTTAATGCCAAGCATAGACTTGAGTCCATCTTCAAGAACTTTCTTGCGTGATTGGATTTCACCGACGTTATCAGTGAACATATCCGGTGTCATTTCAACTTTAATATCAAATGTGTCAGTGTTATTCACACGATCAACAACAATCTGATAATTCGCCGCATAACCATTGTTAAGCAGAACAGTTTCAATCTGACTTGGAAATACATTAACGCCGCGAATGATAAGCATATCATCAGAACGACCGCGCGGCTTAGACATACGAATATGTGTACGACCACAGGAACATTGCTCACGAGTTAAAGTGCAAATATCGCGTGTTCTGTAACGAAGGAGAGGGAACGCCTTCTTATCAAGCGACGTAAAGACCAGTTCACCTTGCGTACCTTCAGGTAAAACTTCACCAGTGTCTGGATCAATAATTTCAGCAATAAAATGATCTTCGTTAATATGCATTCCGCGTTGTTCAGAACACTCAAACGCCACGCCTGGACCGGAGATTTCCGTCAGTCCATAAATGTCATAGGCCTTGATGCCGAGAACTTTTTCAATATCGCGGCGCATTTCTTCTGACCACGCTTCTGCACCGAAGATACCGGCTTTAAGTGGAATATCTTCCGGCTTGTAGCCCATCTCGCGCATTGCCTCACCGAGATAAGCCGCATAACTTGGTGTGCAGCAGAGAATCGTTGCCTGTAAATCCATTATGAACATAATCTGACGTTCAGTATTACCGGAACTCGTTGGAACAGTTAAGCAGCCAACTTTATGTGAGCCGCCATCTAATCCAGCGCCGCCAGTAAATAATCCATATCCATACGAAACTTGACAAACGTCCTCGTTCGTGCCGCCTGCCGCTACAATTGCACGTGCGCAGCAGTCTTCCCATATATCAAGATCGGCTTGAGTGTAAAAAGCTACGACACGTTTTCCTGTTGTGCCAGACGTCGAATGTATACGTACACAATCTTTAAGCGGCACTGCCAGCAATCCATATGGATAACAATTCTTTAGGTCGGTTTTTGAGAGAAATGGCAGCTTGTGCAAATCGTCAACTGACTTAATATCTTCTGGCGTCAAATTAAGTGCCTGCATTTTTTCTCTGTAATAAGGCACATTGTCCCAAACGTGCTGCACCTGTCGAACGAGTTTTTCATTTTGTATTGCTCTAATTTTGTCTAAAGGTGCACGTTCAATATCTTCTTGAAAATAACGTTCCATAAATTTACCTCACTCTTTTTATTAAGAATATTATTAACATTTATATTATATTGCACATTAACTTATCATTCAAGATTTTTTTTATAAAATATAAAAGTTTATTGAGTTGAATGAAGTTTTCTAATCAGATTTTAATCAGTTTCTAATTTCAATCTCATTGACATAAGTGAATTTAAATAGTATTCTATGTATAGATGAATAATAAAATTTGTCATTTATAGTATTAAGTTGATAAAGATGAGGTGTATAAATATGTTTAACAAAAAGATGCTGGCTAAATTGATAACTGCATCGTTGTTTGCAGGTGCTTTGACATTTGCACCAAGTGTTGATCATTTTGTATCAGTGCCGATTTTGCAAGCATCCGTGGCACACGCTGAATCTGCTTCCGATTACTTTAAGCTTGGTTCAGCTTATAACAAAGCAGGTCAATATAGTGAAGCTGTAGAAGCATACAGTAGAGGAATTCAAATTGACCCAGGTGTTCCAGTAGCCTATTATAATCGAGGATACGCTTATCACGCTTTACAAAACTATGACGCGGCAATAGCAGATTTCACAAAATACATTCAAATGGAACCAAACGATGAAGACGGATATAGAAGTCGTGGTTTCAGTTATTCCAAATTAAGAAATTATAATGAAGCAATAAATGATTACAATAAAGCTATCCAGTTAAATTCAAGGGACGATGTTTCCTATTACCTTCGTGCTAGATCATATTTTGATTTAAAACAATATGATCAAGCAATAGCTGATTTCGATGTAGCTGTTCAACTTGATCCGCAGTATGAAGTTGCATATTTTTATCGTGGGCTTGTTTACTATAAAATAGAGAGATTCAGTGAAGCAATTGCCGATTTTAATAAGGCAATTGAACTCAATCCAACCGATGGCATAAATTATCACGTTCGCGGACTTTGCTACGAAGCGCTTGGTGACAAAGCGAATGCTCAGGCTGACTATGCAAAAGCGAAACAACTGGGTTATAACGATTAAATAAAAAATAACAAGTAGATTATAGACTGCACAGTTCGATAAGGATTGTGCAGTTTATTTATAGACATAAAATTTTTTGAAAATTTTTAAAAATCTATTGACAAAATGAAAACTTAATGATATTATATATCTATCCTAAATGAAGGAGTGATGCTTATTGAAACAGGGTGAAGCAAGTTTGTAGACGGTCAATATGTTTCTTTTGAAGTGAGATTAGCCCACGGAGACAGTTGAGTATGTCGAAACAGATTACTTGCTTGGAACTTGATCGAAACAGATCGTTCCTTGTGTCATGTGGCATTATAAGACATTAAATGGTCGTCTGAAGAGAGGTTTTAATTTGAAATTCGTTTATAAATAAAGCCGTTGTACTTTGGTGCAGCGGCTTTTATAGTTACTGCTTTTAAGATTATATTATTAAAAATATTCTTTACATTTATTTTAATTATGAATTATAATATAATAGAAGTCATTTAATAAATTATAAATGAAAGAAGTGATAACATGGATATTGTCTTATTATCAAGATTGCAATTTGCAATCACAACGGTATACCACTTTTTGTTCGTACCGGTGACACTTGGTCTATCTATCTTTACTGCACTGCTTGAAACGTGGTACGTCAACTGCGGCAGCTACGAAAAGCGACTTAAAATCAAAAAATTAGTTAAATTTTTCGGAACGATCTTTTTAATTAATTTTGCAATGGGCGTTGTAACCGGCATAGTGCAAGAATTTCACTTTGGAATGAACTGGTCAGAATATGCAAGATTTATGGGCGATATATTTGGTGCACCATTGGCACTTGAAGCATTAACGGCATTTTTCTTAGAATCAACATTTTTAGGTATATGGATGTTCGGCTGGGATAAATTGTCTGAGAAGCAGCACTGCATATGCATTTGGCTTGTTGCATTTGGCAGCAATCTTTCAGCATTTTGGATTTTAGTGGCAAACTCATTTATGCAGCATCCGGTAGGTTATGCCGTTGAGGGCGGACGTGCCGTGATGACTGATTTTATCGCATTAGTAACTAATCCATATGTAATTGGAGAATATTCACACGCATTGTTTGCAGGTTTATCAACTGGTGGTTTCATCGCAATAGCGGTTTGCGCGTGGAAGATTTTAAACGACGAAGAGTCACGTGACGCATTTACTAGAGTAATGAAATTAGCAGTCGTCTACACTATGATAGGATTGTTAGGTGTAATGGGCAGCGGACATTTCCACGCACAAAGGCTGGCAGAATTAAATCCGATGAAGCTGGCATCATTTGAAGCACTTTGGGAAACGGAAGACCCTGCGCCGTTTGCTGTCTATGCTGATATTAATAAAGAAATGGGCCGCAATGACAGCGAGTTTTTAATCCCATATATGTTTTCGTTTATGGTACATAATAGTTTTCACGGCGAGGTTAGAGGTATAAATGATCTGCAGCGTGAAGCTATGGAAAAATACGGCAATGGTAACTATATTCCAGATGTCAAAGGAATGTTCTGGAGTTTCCGCACAATGATTAGCGTTGGCGGATTGATGCTGTTTGTAGTTTTTATAACTGCAGTTTTTGCTTTCTTCATCATTTCTGAAGATTCGCCAAAAAAATTAAGTTCACCTTCTCCAATGTGGTCGCCTGAATCTTATTGGTCGCCATCCTATATTTGGCTAAAATTACTGCCATTTTTAGTACCATTGCCATTTATAGCAAACTCCGTTGGCTGGTATATTGTAGAAGCTGGGCGACAGCCTTGGATAGTTGTCGGACTTCAAAGAACAGCGCAGGCTGTTTCACCGAATCTGTCAACAGGTGAGGTTTGGCTGACGATGATAGGATTTACTGCAATATATTTGTTATTAGCAATTGTGGCGTTATTTACAGCGTTGCGTTTCATTCGCCGTACCAAAGTCACTGAACAAACAGATTAATTATTAATCAAATTAAGGATATTAGGTGGTGAGATAGAGTGATAGATAATCGAGTACAAATGCAACAGTTGGAGAATCGGCAGGATCGACTGGAAGAAAAAGTAAATATCATTGCAAACAAAGTTGACAAGCTAAGCGATAAAATAGATTCGCTTTCTGATAAATGGGAAGCAGAACGACGTGAAGCAGAGGCTAAACGCGAGGTAGAACGACGTGAAGCAGAAGCCAAACGCGAGGCAGAACGACGTGAGTGGAATGAATGGCGACGCGAATTAGAAACTAAACGTGAAGCAGATCGACGTGAGTGGAATGAATGGAAACGCGAACTGGAAATAAAACGTGAAGCGGATCGTAAAAAAACTGATGAACAGTTTAATCGAATGGAAAATAAAATTGAAGATATTGGCAAGCACGTACGCAATATATCAATCGCAGCGATGGTTGGCATTGGTGCTATGGTGGTCAGCGTTGGCTCTATTGCTATCGCGGTTATATACTCCGTTTTAAATAAGTAATATAAATCAACGAATTAACCGGAGGTGTGAAATATGGAATTTTTAAATGTAATATGGTTTATATTGATAATGGTACTGTTTACGGGCTTCTTCATTTTGGAAGGTTTTGATTACGGTGTCGGCACGCTCTTAATTGGTAAAAACGATTATGAGCGTTCAATGATGATTCGTTCAATCGGACCAGTCTGGGACGGCAATGAGGTTTGGATGATTACCGCTGGTGGAGCAATGTTTGCAGCATTTCCACACGTCTATGCAACAATGTTCAGTACATTTTATCTGGCGTTATTTTTGATGCTGGTTGCGCTGATTTTTCGTGGTGTAGCATTTGAACTTAGAGGCAAGCACCCATCAAAAGATTGGAGATGTATTTGGGACTGCGCGATAACATTTGGATCATTAGTGCCAGCTATCCTCTGGGGCGTTGCAATTACCAATTTATTGCAAGGACTACCAATTGATTCGCAAATGCACTATTTAGGAAACTTCTTTGACCTGTTGAGTCCGTATACAATTCTTGGCGGCGTAACCTTTGCATTAGTTTTTGCTTTTCACGGTGCGTCCTTCTTAACCTTAAAGATGGCAGATGAAAGTATGCGTCTTATGTTTAAGAGACAGGGCTTATGCATCGGTGTATTTGCAACGATTATTTATGTATTATTTATTGCTATGACGGCAGTATCAACGGATATAACAAGTAAAATTACTTGGATAGCACCATTTGCAGTGAGTGCAGTCTGTTTTGTTAATGCCTGGATTGCAATGAAACGTGGCAGAGAATTATCTTCATTTATATTCAGTTCGATGTCAATAGCTGGAATGGTAATTGGCGTATTTGCCGGAATGTTCCCAAGACTTATGGTGTCGAGTTTAAATCCAGAGTGGAGTTTGGATATATTTAACGCGGCTTCAACGCCACACACGCTGGCAATAATGACCGGAGCCGCTGTTGTTCTCGTGCCGATTGTGCTGATTTATCAGGGTTGGACGTATAAAATTTTCAAGGCACGAATCACACCAAATGACTTAAATCATTAATTCTTAAAATCATATATTTGAGGTAATGATTATGTTTAAAAATATTATACCCCCCCCCAATAACAATCATTTATCAACGGCAATATCTGTGATAATACCTATGTATAATGTTGAAAAGTATATTGAAGAATGTCTTCT
>JAFUTM010000270.1 GCA_017484235.1 Selenomonadaceae bacterium | reverse complement strand
GTTTTTTAATATACGCATATCGTTCGAATTTCCTTCGAAACCATGCACTAATACTATTAAATGAAGGCCTAAATTTGTATCGTGTTTATGCTCTATTGTCTTTGGAATGTTTTCATTTTTTGAATTAATATTATTATTTGTCGAATTTTTATTTTCGTTAATTTTTTTGGATGAATCGAGATTAGGATTTGAAATACTTTTTGTATAAGTTTCTTCGAATAAAACAGGGTAGGATTCAGGTATTATTTTATAATTACTATTTTCAAAAGATGGTTTAATATATCTATCTTTTATTGATTTTCTTATTTTTTCTGCTTGGGCATTATTTATATTCTGCTCCAAAGTGACAATTCGCTGCTGTATATTATCAACAGTCTGCTGCAATTCATTGTTTTGGTTGACTAAATCAGAGCGTTCTTGCTCACCGCGATTGAGCCACTGGCTTACTCTATTATTTAAATCATCTGTATCAATTTCCGCCCTAATCGTCACACGATATTTAATATAACCTGCACCTTCACCGGTCAATGGAATTGGTTCCACCTTATCAACAGTAACTTTTAATATACCGGCAGTAAAAGTTTGTATCTCATCTCGTTTCAATCTGGCATTTTGCACTACGGTCTGGCTGCTGACAAAGATGCCCGCCTGTTCAAGTGCATTACGTTCAGCGTAAATCTGTGCATTTTGTATTGCAAAGTCTGGTGTCTGGTCGTTCTGCATAATATATTCACCAACACCAATATAGGTTTTAACTTCAGCGTGAGCTGTCGAAATTATTATCAGACTATCATTAGTACTGACTGAACAAATCGCAGGTACAAATGTCAAGGCACCGACTGCAAGTGAGGCTGCAATTAACTTTTTCTTCAATTTTCGATTTATCATATTACCACCCAATTACTATCATACCAATCACAAATTATAAATCGCATTAATTTCGTCTGTATAAGAACCATCATCGTTATGGACAATGAGCGGCGGCATAATTTTTAAAGAGCCAGGCGCACCGCCAACAATTGCTTCAATCAACATTAAATTGGCTGGCCGTCCAAATTTAGATTGAATCAATTGCAGTCTCTTCATTTCAAATTGATGCTTATGCAGAGTGTCAACTATCTCACATAGCCGCTCACAGATATGAATCATACAGAATACACCGTGATATTTAAGCACAAACCTTGCCGCAGTTATTACATCGTCAAGCGTTGCAGTAAACTCGTGGCGTGCTGTTGCAACACCTTTAACGTCGTTGACTGCGCCGCTGCCCATTGCACGATATGGCGGATTGGCCACAACTAAATCGAACGTCTCCGCTTTAAAGTAATTGCGAATATTACGGTAATCGCCCTCTATCACGGATATTTTATCATTGAGCTGATTTAATTCAACGCTGCGCCTCGCAATCGAAGCAATATTTGAATTAAGTTCAATCGCATCAATATGACTAACTTCATCGGCAATAAGCAATGGAATAACGCCTGTACCTGTTCCAAGATCAAGCACACGATATTTGCGTTTGAATTTTGGAAAGTGAGCAAGCAAAACTGAATCCATAGAAAAACAAAATTCATCTTTACTCTGAATTATTTGACGACCGCTTCTCATTAAATCGTCAATGCGTTCGCCGTCCATTAATTTTATATCATTCATCATTATTCATTGTATTGCGGTG
>JAFUTM010000269.1 GCA_017484235.1 Selenomonadaceae bacterium | reverse complement strand
TCAAAAATTCTTGATCGCCTTTCTGCATCAATATGCCGCACGAATGACGAGTAAAAGGCTCATTGATTAATGGCGCAGCTAAATTTTTATCCATTTTGATATAATTGAGAGCCTCGACGGTCTCAGTTATCATAATATCAGCATTTCCTATTGAAATTTGATGTGGAATTTCTGCATTTTGCTCAAAAACGATGAGCGTCGCATTTGATAGATTGGCACGAGCAAATTTTTCATTTGTGCCGCCTGGATTTATCATCACACGAACATTAGGTTTGTTGATGTCTGCAAGGCTTTTAAATTTTTTTGCATCTTTTTTGCGGCAAAGAATTGTTTTGCCAAATAATCCTACACCATAACCGTCAGACATCGCCATCAATTTGGCACGATTATAATTGCGTGAAATGCCGCAAAGTGCTATATCAAATTTGCCCGCCAATGTGTCTTCGGTTAAAGTCGGCCACGTCGTAGGAACATATTCAATCTTTACGCCCAGCGAATCAGCTATTATTTGAGATAATTCTGCATCAATGCCTTCATACTCGCCAGTCTCAGCGTTATAGTATGACATTGGTCGATAATCGCCTGTCGTTCCAATCCTAATCGTTCCACGTTCCAAAATATCTTCCAGATGCCCAGCTTCTACATTTTTTATTGTGGTTATAGTAAAAACAATTAGCAATAAAGCAACCAGAGTTATTGTTCTTTTTAACATTATCGTCACATCACCTATTTAAATAATATAAAACTATTTAGAAATCAACGCGAACGCCGGCGTATGGACCGTTGAGTCTTAACTTTGCGGAATCATCATCGTGCTTGAGTTCAACGTCAATTCTTCTAAAACCAACGGTGATGCCAACTAACTCCAATGGCGTGTAGCGAAGACCAGCTTCTACATCATAAAAATGGCCATAGCCGCCGAGTGGCAGACCAGAAGCATTTGCGTAAACGCTAAGGCTTGGCAATAAAGCTACGTGTGCGCCAAGTCCAATTGTAGGAATTGGTGCGCCATATTCTTTTGAACGGCTTGCACTTGTACCTGTATAGGCGTTAGTGCCTCTGACTTTGCCTTTCCAATAAATACCAGTTAATCCATAACTCCAATCAACGCCCGTACCGAGAACAGAAATTATCGGATTGCTGACATTTAGTTTAAGGTAATGGAAATCACTTTGCGCGTGTGCTCTGCCGGCAAAGGTTGTACCGCCAAATCTAAGAGTATTGCCGCCAAGAGACTTAGAGCCGGCTCCGTGAACGTGAATGTAATCTGCAGTGAATCTTTTATAACGGAAAATTACTTCTGGTGCCTTGTCGTTGCCAAAGCCCAAATCATCTTTAAGGTTCACCTCTCCGCCATTATAACGGATACTGTCGGACTTAACTCTAGCATTGAAGTGTGGTGCGTAATAGCGTGCTTCAATGGAAACCGGCAATATTTTCTGTGCCACATCACGAATAACTCCTCCAACCAGATAATCCGGCTGCTCTTCATTTTGTGGTACAGAAAAATGTATTATTTGTGCCTGATCATTTACCTGTTCAATCTGCTCAGTTTGTAAAGGTTTCTTATTAATTGACTCTTGCACATCATTTAAGTCTTTAACATCGGACACAACATCAGACACGTCTTTTTTTAATGGATTTTCCAGGTTCTCAGGTGCCTCTGCCGCAAAAGCAGATGAAGTGGCTGAAGAAATCAACGCTGCCACTGACAACAAAGTTATCAAGTTTTTTTTCATTAAAACATTCCTCATTTTCATCATTATTTTATGAATTTATAAAACTTCTTTTTCCCGATTTTGATGACGATTCCACGCTCAAGGTCGTAAGCTGAAATACGGTAATCTGGATCGGAAATTTTGCGTCCGTTTATCGAAAGCCCATTTCCCTTAATGAGTCGACGACCTTCGGACTTAGACTCTATTATATTACTATTTACTAAAATGTCAACTAATCTTTGACCAGCTGCGTCACCAATGCGAATTGGCGGCAAATCTTCCGTTGAGCCGGAGAACAAATTTTGTGCTTTATTCTTAGCTTCATCAGCCGCGTCTTGACCGTGCACAAGTTTAGTCACTTCATATGCCAGTGTTTGTTTAGCTTCGTTAATCGCCTCATCTTTAAGTTCACTAAGCCGATTTACTTCTTCCATAGGCAAAAATGTCAGTAATGACAAGCAGGTTTTAACATCTGCATCGTCAACATTGCGCCAATATTGATAAAAATCATATGGACTAACTTTATCGGCATCAAGCCACAATGCGCCACCGGCGGTTTTGCCCATTTTGGATCCGTCGCTCTTTGTTAAAAGTTTATTTGTAAGACCATAAACGGCTTTGCCACTCTTACGACGTGTGAGTTCAACACCAGCAATTATATTCGACCACTGATCGTCGCCGCCCATCTGCAATACACAGTCATAATCAGCGTTGAGCTTATAAAAATCATAAGCCTGCATAACCATATAATTAAATTCCAAAAAGGTCAGACCTTTTTCCCAGCGCTGTTTATAACATTCAGCGGCAAGCATACGATTTACTGTAAAATGTGCGCCCACTTCACGTAAAAGGTCAATATAACCAAGTTTACGCAGCCAGTCACCATTATTAATTAAAAGTGCCTTGTTATCGGTAAAGTCAATGAAACGCGCCATTTGCTTTTTAAAACAATTACAGTTATGCTCAATTATATCATCGGTCATAACTTTTCTGAGGTCACTGCGGCCTGATGGATCGCCTACCGTACCAGTGCCGCCGCCGACAAGACAAATTGGACGGTGACCAAATTTTTGCATCCAGCTCATAGCCATAAGTGCAATAAAATGACCAGCGTGCAGACTGTCCGCTGTCGGATCAAAACCAATATAAAATGTTACTTTCTTTTCGCCAAGAAGTTTTTGAACTTCATCTTCATTTGTGCATTGAGCTAAAAAGCCGCGTTCTTTTAATACATCAAATACATTTGCTGTCAACAGTATCTCTCCCATTACAATAGATTATTTAATCAAAAATCCACAATATTATATATTGTATTATTAAACTTTGCAATATTAAACACACGACAACATTATTGTGCCGTGCCATAACGTTTTCTAAATTCGCCTGGTGTACAGTGGTATTTTTTTAAAAATAGTTTAGAATAATAACTTGGATTAGGAAAACCGCAATCATAGGCAATGCTGGTCATAGTTTTATTTGTATTTTTTAGTTGAGTACAGCTTATAAACAACCGATAAGTATTGACAAATTCAATGGGCGGTTGATTAATATTTTGCAAAAACATTTGACTGCACTTACTTCTATTAATACCACCGGCCGTTGATATGTCAATTATCGTGATATGTTCATTATAATGCTGATATATATATGAAAGCATATTTCGCAAGATCGGTAATTCTGAAGTATCAGAACCTATACTATATAATAAGATATCCTTCACTTTAAGATAAACTTTTTGCCAAATTAAATATAAGAAGCCCATTGCTGCAATCAGATATCCAGATTCAGATTTCTGTTTTAAATCGTTTATATTATTTAACAATTTTGTAATTTCAGCTGCGTCATCAGTGCCATTTTCCCAGTGAACAAACTCAATAGATGAACAATTCATTATTGAAAGAATGTATTTTTGGTAAAATGAAGGATTGCCCGCAAACAAACTTGGATGAACCAGAACACTAAGATATTCCGCATCTTGAGTGTCAACCGGCTCATTATAATGCATCTGCCTCGAATTAATCATTAAGCAGTCGCCGGATTTAATAATAACTTCTTGTTTGTTAATCTTAAATTTAGTGGAACCTTTTTGCATAAAAATAAATTCTATGTCCTCGTGCCAGTGAGAGAATATTCCCATATATGTAAATTGTGATAAACTGCCGCTGCGAATGTAAAGTGGTATGCCGCTAAAGCCATAACCTACAATTTCATTTTTATTTTGATTTATATCTGGATAATACAAAAATATTTCCTCCAAAAATAGTGAATAATATTGCTCATCAATCCGTCATTTTTAATTATAAGTCATACTTCATTTTCTTTTATTAAAAAGTGTTTTTCGTTTAACTGTTCGATTAGTTTACGATCTCTTCTTTTATTGACATTTTCGTCATAATCATAGTAATCTTTATTATAATCAAAAGGTACAGAGTCGGAATAATCGTAAGCCATCTTTTCAAAATATTTACTTGTATTATCATTGCCGATGTCCAGATTATCGGTTATAACTTGTCCGAGACGCTCAATATTCGGTATCAGATATGCCACACCATTAATATAGAGCCACTGACCTGGCACGATACCTGTTTTTAATCCGTCTTTCTGTTTGTCTGCATTTATTAATGTAGAAGCAACTGCAATAAGTTCCGTAATCGACAAATCTGTATGGACTGCCGAATTAATTTTAGTAATAATTTCTGGAAGCCTTACAATCATTGTTGGTGAACTCAATTTATTAAGACACGCCCGCATAAATTTTTGTTGGCGGCGTACGCGTCCAGCATCACCTTCAGCGTCGCGATACCTCACGTATGTTATTGCCGTTTTACCGTCCATATGCTGTATACCTGGTTTAAGATCAATCACTAAACCGCCACCATCGTCCCAAGGATCTTCGTACTTCATTCGTTTCTCAACGCTTATATCTATACCGCCGAGTGCATCAATCAAGTCTACAAATGAACTAGTGTTTACAATGACATAATGATCTATATTTATTCCGAGAAATGACTCCAACGTACTCTGAGAAAGATTTTCACCACCGTAAGCATACGCCGCATTAATTTTATCATAATTGTGCCCTTTTATCTTAACTCTGGTATCACGTGGAATTGACAGAAGTGAGGCACTTTCACGATTAGCATTTAAAGACAAAAGCATTAATGTATCGGATCTTCCAACATCGCCACTGCGTTCATCAACGCCCATTAACATTATATTCATTTTGCCATCAATTGTCGGCAGATTTTCCGCATCTTCATTCAATGTGAGATGTTGTACATTTTTTATTGAGTGTGAGAATCTGTTCACTAAATTTAGATCATTAAAATTATCAACCTTGCTGAAATTAAAACCTGTATAAAAAGTAAAGGACGTGACGACAATAAACACACTCAAAAATAATAATTTCATTCTTTTATTTCGACGTGCTATTTTTTGACGCTTTGCTGCCATTCTGGAACGCGGTGCCCCATTCATTTTACTTACCTCCGATTATTAGTTCTTTGTTTAATTATACACTAAAATGTACCGCTAAATCGTGAAAAATACCTGTAAAATTATATTTTATTTAAAAATTTTTTCTTTGATTGTGAATTTATCAAAAATTGGCGAGAAAACCCCCGCTTTCGTTTGCACTTAGAAGCGGGGGATGAATCGCCGCCAAAATTTGCTTGCAAACTTTCAATATCAATGCGATAATCTTTGTAAGAATGTAGGTGAGAAAATGTATCTGACACAGACTAATGTAATACGCAAACTTACAAAAGAAGAGTATTTTCAACTTCGCGAATTGTGCTTTTTCAGTAACTGTCTGTACAATGTAGCACTATACAATATTCGCCAGCAATATTTTCAAGATAAAACATATCTGACATACCCAAAAAATGAACCTTTTTGCAAAGAGAATGAGAACTATCGACTAATGCAGTCAAATTGCGCTCAACAAACATTGAGAGTTGCTGATCAGGTGTTCAAATCATTCTTTGCACTTTTGGAACTGGCAAAGGAAGGTAAATACGATTACAAAAAAATCAGAATACCGAAATATCGGCAAAAAGGCGGATTGTTCAACTAAATCATACAAGGAAACAGCATAAGTATTCGAGAAGGATACTTGACAATACCGTTAAGTCGAAAATATACAAGCCCTACGCGGTAAAGATAGAGTCAAAATCAAGATACCTGAGCAACTAATTGGCAAAAAAATCAGCGAAGTAAAAATCATACCGAAATATAATGGCAGATATTTTAAAATAGCGTATTGTTACGAGATTGAAGTGGAGGATTTGGAGTTAAATCAAGAAAATTCTTTGGCGATAGATATAGGCTTGGACAATTTGGCAACGTGTGTTACCAACACTGGGACTTCGTTCATAGTGAACGGACGTAAAATTAAATCAATAAATCCGTATTGGAATAAGCAGAAAGCAAAATTGCAAAGTATCTTGTCAAAACAGAATTTGTATACTTCAGAGAAGCTGCAAAGAATCACAATGAGACGTAACAACAGAGTAGAAGACTATCTGAAAAAGGCTGCGAGGTACATTGTCAACTATTGCATAGAAAATGACATAGGAACAATCGCTTGTGGATACAATTCGGACTTCAAGCGAGCAATAGACTTAGGCAAGAGAACGAATCAACAATTTGTACAAGTAAGTTTTGGAAAGTTGAGAAGTCAGCTAAAATGCTTGTGTGAGAGGTATTCGATGAAATATG
>JAFUTM010000268.1 GCA_017484235.1 Selenomonadaceae bacterium | reverse complement strand
TTTGATTAATGAAATTATCGAACGCCTTTTTTAAGCAGTTAGTCTTTAACGTTATGACGCGATCAAAATCAACTGAGTTTCTTGAAGTTATCGTTTGCACATCTGATTGGTTAAGCAGTCCGCGCTCAATCAAATCATCAAGAGATATTAACATTGGATTGCCCGCAAAGGCTGACGGTGATTGATAAGGCGAATAGCTGAAGCCAACTGGATTGAGCGGTAAAATCTGCCAAATTGATTGACCAGCCGCCTTTAAATAATCAATAAATTCGTAAGCCTCTTTGCCAAAGTCACCAATTCCATATTTGGACGGCAGCGACGTTGGGTGTAATAAGATACCTGCGCGGCGGTCATAATTCTGCTTTTGAGGCACGTGATGAAGAAGTACGCCTTCAAGTGGTTTAATTGTTATTGTAACTTTTCCACGAATTACCGGATATTTTTCCTCACTGTCAAAGGCATTTACGAAGACGCCGCTGGCAAAATCGCTTACTTCAAAGGATACTTCGTGTTTTTTGTCAAGTGATCTGTTAAATGCGGCGATATAAGAATCATTTTCAGCTTCCTGACCAAAGACGTCACGGCCATTGCGAATTACGCGGGCATAGGCAACGATATCACCTTTAGCGTGGAGTGGCAGCAATTCGCCGGTTTGCAATACAGTGTGATTATTTCGTTCAGCAATAAATTTTTTATATTGTTGACGAATGTTATCATCACCGTCTGCCCATTTGTATGGCCGGCGATTAGTCGGGTCTTTAAAGCCCTGCATTGCAATTTCATCACCATAATAAACGCACGGTACGCCAGGATAAGTCATCTGCCAGAGAGCTGCCATCAGCAGTCTGGATTTAGCCAACTTTTCGTGCTCTTCGTCCAGTTTAAAGTTTATCTGATCAAGCGTCGGCATCTTATCATAATACGGAGCCTCACCAAAGACAGTCATAATTCTGATCATATCGTGACTGCCAATCAGATTCATCATTGCATAAAAATTTTCTTTCGGATAGTTCTCGCGTAAACTTTCCAGCCGTCTCATGCAGACCTTACCGTCAATGTTGCCAAGTATAAAATCAATTATGTGTGCGCGGAACGGATAGTTCATCGCCGAATCCATTTCACGTCCACACAGATACTGACGTTGAAAGCCGTAAGCTATTTTATTAGAAGCATCTTCCCAAACTTCGCCGATTATAACGGCATCAGGATTGTTATTTTTAACTTCAGAATAGAGCGCTTCCGTAAATTCCGCCGGCAATTCATCAATGACATCAAGACGCCAGCCACTGATACCTTCGTTGAGCCAATGCTTAATCACACTGTCGTCATTGTGAATGATGAAATCCATATAAGACGGTGTCGTTTCCTGGACATTTGGCAAGGTCCAAAAATCCCACCAGCAATCGTAACTGTTCGGATGATTTCTAAAACTATACCAGTCGTAGTAAGGTGAGTCTTTGGATTGATAGGCACCGACACTGTCATATCGTCCGTCGCGATTAAAGTAAATACTGTGAGCACCGGTGTGGCTGAATACGCCGTCCAAAATTATGCGGATGCCTTTATCGCGAGCTGTATCCAATAAGTGGCGGAACTCTTCGTTAGTACCAAAAATCGGATCAATCTTGTGATAATCGCCCGTGTCGTAATGGTGATTACTTTCCGACTCAAACACCGGATTTAAATAAATAACGGATATACCCAGCTCTTTGAGATAATCAAGTTTGCTTTCAATACCTTTAATATTGCCGCCATAAAAATCATAAGCGACGATTTCTCTAGTATCTGGGTCTTTGTAATAAGACGGTTCATCTGTCCAGCAGGCGTGATAAACCGCGCCCTTCTTTTCGATAATTTCGTTGCCGACACGACAAAATCTGTCTGGAAAAATCTGGTACATCACGGAATGTTTAAACCAATCCGGTGTTTTAGAACCTTTTTCATAGACAGTAATTTGGAACGACGGCGGAACGTGATCATAAAGTGTGCCAAGTCCGCCAAGCTGCTCAGGATTGTTGCCATAATAGTAAGTGTGTTCGTTTGTCTCAATGATGAAGAAGTACCAAAACAGGCAGCCTACTTTTGGCATTGTCAAAGAAATTGTATAAAATTTCTCCAGTGCATCCTCATCGTCACCAGTAGAAAGATTTAAGATTTTTTCTTCACCATAATCCTGCCAAGTCCGCAAAAGAACTTTTCTTATTGTATCCTCCGTTTCAATTCTGATACCAAGTCGTATTTTGCTGCCGACTTCTGCAGCACCAAGTATCGAACGATAATAAATCTTTTGAGAATTGTGTTCATCATTTTTTTGTTCTATCATAGAATCATCACCTAAATTAATTATATATATTATTTCAATTTATTTTTATCATTTAATTTAAATTTATAAATTTTGCAACATCTGTAAAAGGTAATTAAGCTGATTATAAGGCAACCAATTGCTTTGCATACGATAAAAATTCATAACTTGCGGAATAAATTTTAAACAATCTTTTTTTATATCATCGACAATTGGATATGAATATTTTAAAATTCTTGGAAGTTCATCAAACAGAAGCTGTAATTGCCATAAATCCACATTGCCACTTAAAAGTGATTTATGTAAGCACTTTAATGATAATTCTCGTAAAAAGTCGGCATCCTTATCATTTAATAATATGTCCTCAATTACAGCAAAACAAGTTAAGAATTTATCCATATTGCCTTCCAATAATGATTTAGCAACATTTATTGATATTGATGATAAACCTGCAGACAATGCAACTGGTGTTAATGCTGAAACTAATGCACTGATTCGACGATTGTCAATCTCTTTAATAGTTTCAAATTTATGGACTTTACTTTCATAGATTTTTTTGCGTTCATCACGGTAAGATATGATACGATCGTCGTAAACCGCATTAAAAATTGGATCATTAACATCAAAATTATCTGCATTGTGATAAGGTTTTAAATATATTGCGTCGCCGCGAGTAGATTTGGCAGCATATTCTTCTTTAGATTTGTACCTGTAATGGTTTATTGAAATTCTATTAGAAACAGCTGGTCCGGCGCCGGCTAATTGAATGATTGCACCATCTTCACGAATAGAAACTTTATCTCCATAATAAATAGCGTTGTGAGGTCCCGGCATCATTTTTACACAGCGTGGATTGACTATAGTTTTCACATAATTATGATGTTCATAAGTAGTTTCGGCACGTTTAG
>JAFUTM010000026.1 GCA_017484235.1 Selenomonadaceae bacterium | reverse complement strand
TCCATTAAAATTATATCGGGTACGGTTTTTTTGAGCAAATCCAATACCTTATGACCATTTTCGGCTAATCCAATGACCTCCATATCTTTATTCATATCAAGAACAATTTTTAAACTTTCTCGAATGAGTTCCTGATCGTCAGCAATCAATATTTTTATCATTTTGCGCCTCCTGATTTAATGGAACCATAGCTTCCACTATAAAACCTTCGTCGCTCCAATAATGAATAGTTCCGTGTAAAAGTTCCAAACGTTCACGCATATGACGAAGACCAAAACCTTGTTTTACATCGTCACAGCCGATGCCATTATCTGAAATAACAATTAATAAATATTTTTCATTACCACCAATGGTGATTTTTACCTTTGTAGCGTGTCCGTGCCGATTGGCATTAGTTATACTTTCCTGCAGCACCCTATAAATTACATCTTCTTGATCTTGACGCAAATTATCCGACCAGCTAAAAATATCGAAAGTAATTTCCATTCCAGATGATTCGGAATAATCTTTTGTCATTTGCATTAGTGCCTCTTGAAATGGCAATCTTTCTAAATCGTCTGGTCTCAATTTATTTACTGATCTTCTAACATCAACTATACCTTTTCTTGCAGTTTCGCGAATTTTGTTTAGTTGTTGTTTTGTAATTTCAGGTGCAGCGTCGATTGTGATAATACAAGCGTCAAGGCCAGCAGCTATTCCAGTTAGGGAATGACCTAATGTGTCGTGAATCTCTCTGGCAAGCCGATTTCTTTCGCGAGTTTCCGCCATTTGTTCAACTTCGATTGCATATGCTCTAAGTCGTTGATTGGCTTCTTCAAGTTTTTCATTAAGCAAACGTATCCGCTCTTTTTCTTCATGTTTATTTTTGACGAGCATTACAAGATAGAATACAAAAAGTACGATATTTATAGATGAAAAGACATTTTTAATTGCTAATAATATAGCTTGAGTTGCAGCGTTATAATATGAAACGTAACTTTCAAATGATATAGTTTTTGCTTGAAATACGGCGAAATTATAATTTGCGATAAAATAAAGCCCAATCATAGCAAAAAGTAGAATATATTCTTGATGATGACCTTCATATCTGTACATTAAATCTGCAACGACCAGCAGGACAACGCCATCATATGAAAGATTTAAGCTACGAAGAAGAAACATACAGACAACAATTTCAATTATAAATAAAATATATCGCCAATAAGGAATATTTTTATTTAATGTTCGGTATAATTGACCGACGATTAACAATGATATAAAAGATAGTGTTGTAGTAACCAAAATTTCAGTTGAAGGTGCTGGCAATGCTGAAACGTGCTCCAGAAATGAGCGAGCTGCCATAGATTGATTGATTTTGTCCTGTGTAAGACACATAAATATTGCAAGAATGAATATGACAAAACCATTGTATATGTATAACAGTTTGTGCATATCTGTAACTGTTGTTGAATTTCGCAAAGTTAATCCCAACCTTCAATGTTGTTTACATCGATATTTTCAGATGATAAAAGCTTAGTTGGCAATTGAATAAGTTTTTCTACTGCTTCGCCATTAAAAATTTTATAAGCTCTGTCCGCTGCGATTCTTCCTATTCGTTTAGGTGACTGTCCAGCAGTTGCTGTCATTCTATGTGAATATATCATTTCTTTCGTCTCCGGTACGCCGTCTACTCCATAAACCATAACATCATTCAAACGATTAATATTTTGTAATGCGGCAATTGCTCCCATAGCTGCCGGATCATTTAATGCCATTACAATATTTATTTCAGGGTGTTCTTTAATCATACTGTCCATTGCTGGCATTGCAACTTCTAATTGACCTAAACATTCTTTTTCAGCAACCACCTTAAAATTTGGATTTTCTGCAATTTTATCTAAAAATCCTTGAATCCTATCAATAGCTGAACGAGATTGAGAATGTTTAAGCAGGGCAATTTTACCACCGGAACTGTGATTAATTAAATGATCGGCACATTGAGAACCAGCAAGATAATTATCAGAAACAACTGTACAAGATACATATTTATCATCTTCAACGTTAGTATCAATTACGATGACCGGAACATTTGCTTTGTATGCTAATTTTAATGCAGGATCTATCTTTGTCCAGTCAACAGGATTGATAAAAATCAGCTCAACGCCTTCATCAATCAAGTTTTGTATTTCCTCAATTTGTTTGTCAACACTCAAGGCCGGATTGCGAGAAATTAAAATATCACCGTGATTTTCGACAATAGTACGAATTTCCTCATCAATGATTTCATAAAATGGATTGTTAAGTGTCATATAAACTGCGCCGAGTTTTCGTCTATGTTCATTTTGCCTTGCTGAATAATCTGTATTGTTCAGATTATAAAATATTCCAGAAATAATTACACAGGTGATTGAAATTATAACTAAATAAATTCTATTGTTCATTTTATTAAGTTCTTTTTCAATAAATAATTGTAAATACCGTCGTTTTCATTTGAAGTTGTAATATCGTTAGCAAATTTTTTAACTGCTTCGGGCGAATTACCCATAGCAACCGAACGGCCGACATATTTAAACATATCAATATCATTGTAATTATCGCCAAATCCGATTGCTTCTTCAGGATTAAATCCAAAATGTCTGAGCATAATATCAATTCCGGTTGCTTTTGAAACGTTTTTATCCATAATTTCGAGCAGAATATTTGATGAACGTACAATGTTTAATTCATTATACATCTTTTTAAGTTTTTGTTCCATTTCTTCACATATGGGTGGATCACACATAATGAGCAGCTTGTTAGGCAAAATTTTCTTTTCGATTAATTCATCAAAATCAGCATTTTCAGCAGTTGCACTTGTAATATCCATTTCACGCTTTACACGCTTATCATTAACGTCACGAACGAACCAATTTCGACCAGCATAATAATTAACTGTAACATTCGACCAAAGTTTATTAATTACTTCTAAAATATTTTTTACGTGTTCAACTTCAATAGTTTTACTATAAAGAATATCTTCTTTCTCAGTTAAAACCAGTCCGCCGCTGTAACTTATGATTGGAATTTTTATTCCGATTTTTTTAGTTATAGGATAAATTGCTTCCGGCATTCTTGCTGATACTAAAACAAACGGTATATTTTTTTCAAGTAGTGATTTAACAGCTCGTTCAGTATTTTTGGTTACTTGATGATTATTAGTCAAAAATGTTCCATCTATGTCAGAGAATACAATTTTTATTTTCACTGGTTAGCCGCTCCTATCATTCCGGCATTGCTGCCAAGTTCAGCTATGACAATTTCTGGTATTGTGCCGCTATTGCCACCAAAACAATTTTCTGTCATAACTTTTTTAATTGGTTCAATCAATGTACCAATGTAATTGGACATATTGCCGCCTAAAATTATTAATTGTGGACGAAACATATTAACGATATTCGCAATACCCTGTCCAAGTATTTTTGAGTATTGATCAATTAATTTAACAATTTCAGTATTTCCTTGTTCATATTGATCAAATATTTCTTTTAATGTCATCTCTTTGTTATAAATTTGACTGGCCTCACGGATTAAAGCTGGTACTGAAACATAGGCCTCAAGACAGCCTTTACGACCGCAGCTGCACTCTCGTCCATTGATTTCTATCATTTGGTGACCAACTTCGCCACCACCGATACTGCCGCCTTCAAAGACTTCACCGTTAATAATTACTCCGCCACCGACGCCATTTCCAAGCGTAAACATCACAACGTCACTATGATTTTTGCCAGCTCCGGCAATCGCCTCGCCAAGTGCCGCACAATCTGCGTTATTCGCAATTCGTACCGGACAAGGTATCACTTCGCCAATCTTCTTTGCAAGTGGCACATCTTTCCACTTTATATTATTTGAGTAAATTACTGTGCCTTTTTTACGGTCAATCGTTCCTGGAAAACCTACGCCGACTCCAACGCATTGGTCAAGTGGAATATTCTGTTCTTTCAACAACTCAAGAATATTTTTTGATACACCGCTGATAATGTCATCTACAGGGCGTGTTGGATTTGTCGGATATTTTTTCACGTCAAGCAATTCATTCTGGTCACTTACAATTCCAATCTGAATTTCTGCGGCATTAATGTCAACTCCGATACGAATAGGACTTGCTTTTTCACGAATTGTGGTTAAAAGTGCATCACACGTTCCCTCAATTTGCCAATCGCCACTATTAGCTGGCAAAAATAGTGAATCGCCTTTATTATATTCGAGTTTCTCACCTTGATTGCTGATTATTCCGCTGCCGTCAAGAATCAATATTGACAAAAATGATTTATTTTTAACCGTGCCTTGTACTCGGTATGTTAAATCGCCGTCAAGATTGAGTTTATCGACCGTGAAATAATCACAATCGGCAACATGTGGATAATTGGCACCACTTTTGACTATCGGCACTCTGTTTGTAACTGCAATCGCTTTTTCGATATGTAAGTCACGTTTTTTTCCGTCTGCTCCAACTCTTCCGTAGTCATAGACTCGATATGTTACATTTGAATTTTGTTGAATCTCCGCAATTAAAATTCCTTTGCCGATTGCGTGAAGTGTGCCTGATTCAATGAATAATGCGTCGCCTTTCTTGACGGGTACTGCGTTCAGTGCTTCCAGCAGCGTATTATCTTTAATTCGTTGTGCAAATTCATCTTTGCTGATTTCCTGCTTGAAGCCATAATATAAAAATGCACCAGGTTCAGCGTCGATTATATACCACATTTCAGTTTTGCCATATTGTCCTTCATTCTGGAGCGCAAAACTATTGCTTGGGTGAACTTGTATTGATAGATTATCTTTCGCATCAATGAATTTTGTCAAAATCGGAAATTCTCTAAAACGGCGGCAATGACTACCAAGCACTTCTCGCCCTTCGGTGTCAATATATTCTTGCAAAGTTTTTCCAGTGTATTTTCCATTGATGATTGTTGACGGTCCATCTGTGTGACACGATAATTCCCAAGCTTCCGCCAAAATTTTCCCGTCGAACTCAACACCATATTCATCAACGAGGCGATGCCCGCCCCAGAGATAATCTTTGCACGCCGGTTTTAATTTTAGAATCATATTATCAACTCCTTTTAGTTAAAAATATCTTCTAAAATAGCTTTTGTCAACGTTATTAATTATTAATGTTAAAAGAGCCCCAACAAATAAATTTGGAGCTCTTTTTTCTAATTATACAATAACATTTATCTCAACCATGGCTGGTGGCTGTCCAATTAAGCAAACAGACCAATTGCATAGCCAATAATACCAAGAGCAAAGAGCCCGATAATGATAATTAATGGATTCATACCTCTCTTTAAGAGAGCCATACAGGCAAAGGTCATTAAAAGTGCAACTATACCAGGCATTAAACTGTCGAGAATGGTCTGCAGAGTGGTTACAACATGATCTCCCAACGCATTATCATATTCAGAAATAACGAGAGGCATATTTACGGTTGTCCATTTAGCAACAAGGGCACCCATAACCAATAAACCTAAGACAGAAGCACCTTCCGTCAAAAAGTGCATCTCATTACCGCCGATGTTTTCAACAAGCTGAGTACCTTTTTCATAGCCGTATTTTACACCGTACCAGTGAGTGGCGAGACGAATGGCATTAAACGCTATGAAGAATATTATTGGTCCAATGATTGAGCCCGTGAGTGCAATACCGGCACCGAGAGCTGCTAAAACCGGACGGATAGTTCCCCAGAATATAGGATCGCCAACACCTGCGAGTGGACCAATAAGACCAACTTTAACACCAGAAAGCGTTGCAGGAGAAATATCTGCGCCATTAGCGCGTTTTTCTTCCATTGCACCGATGATTCCCATGATTGCCGCTGCGACAAATGGCTGCGTATTGAAAAATTCCAAATGACGTTTCAGGGCTGCTTTCATTTCTTCTTTTTTATCGCCATAAACTCTTTTGAGAATTGGCATCATTGCACAACAGAATCCCATTGACTGCATACGTTCAAAGTTGAAGGAGCCGAGCAGGAAATTTGACCTTACAAACGTCCAAAACAAGTCATCTTTTGTAACTTTTTTATCTGACATAAATTTCACTCCTTCACATCAAGTCGGAGTCGTCAATATCATCGCCTTCGATACCGCCGCCTCCGCCAGTTTTAGCTGCTTCCTCAATGGCAATGTCCTTCTGCATATCTCTAATATGGAAGTAAGCGCAAATAGCACCGATTGCACCGAAACCAATTAAATTAACATCTGTGAACACTGCGATAAGGAATCCTAAGAAGAAGTAAACCATTAACTTTTGAGCGTTCATCATATTGATGACCATAGCATAACCAACGACTACGATAAAGCCGCCAGCAACTTGTAAACCACGAGTTATAACTTCAGGAATAGAATTAAGTGCATTGTTGACAACATCTGTTCCGGCAACCATAGCAATAGCAACAGTCGGAATGGCAACACGCAATGCTTGAAGTAAAAGACCTGCGATATGACACATTTCAATACCGCGTAAATTTACTTCTTCAGCGTATTTGTCAGCTAGATGCTGGAAGAATACGGTAATCGTTCTCACGAAAATGGTTAAAACTTGACCGGCAGCAGCAAGCGGAACGGCAAGTGCAATACCGGCACCAATAGATTGATGACCGACGATAACAAGAACAGTTGAAACCGTCGAGGCAAGAGCTGCATCAGGAGCCATAGCTGCGCCAACATTCATCCAGCCAAGTGCCATCATTTCAAGGGTTCCACCAAGAATTATTCCAGTAGTCGGATCGCCAAGCACAATTCCCGTCAATGTACAGGCAATGATTGGACGATGAAATTGTGCTTCATCAAGAACTGAAGCCATTCCCGCGATCGCCGCAACAATGAACAACATTATAATTGTCATTGTAGACATGAGAAATCACCCCTTTATAATTATGAATTAGGAATGCTGAATGAGGAATGATGAATTAAAATCGGTACTATCAAAATTGTTACTCCAATTCCTAATTTCTCATTCCTAATTAAATTAAACCTTTAGATTTGAGAGCGTCCATTGCATTGACTTTTGGATCATTTGCAAGTTTACGCATTTCGACTTCAATGCCCATATCGACGAGTTCTTTAATTGCCTTGACATCATCAGCATTGACAGCAACAGCCTGAGAAATCATTGTATCGCCGTCTTTGAAGCATTTACCGCCAAGATTAACTGATTTAAATGGAATACCGCCTTTGACTGCACGAACAACATCGGCAGGATTGGTGAAGAGGAACAAGGTTTTGAAGCTTTCATATTTTGGATTTTTGTAAGCCTCAACTGCTTTTTCAACAGGTACGACATAACCTTTGAGTCCAGGTGGCACTACTTGCAGCAGAAGTTTTTTACGCAGTTCATCTTTTGCGACTTCATCACTGCAGCACATAATACGATTGCAGCCGGTGACCTTTGACCAAACCGTTGCGACTTGACCGTGAATAAGACGATCATCAATACGACAGAAAGCAATTTCCATGATAAAATCTCCCTTCTTTAAATAACATGGAATTTTTATAACTGTAAATGATGTAGATTTGCATTTTAAGACACTTGAGAAACTCGTGATAAGTCTACAAAACTTTTTTAGTTTTAGATTATACAACGTACCTTAAAACGAATTTTAAACAACCTTAGAGTTCGTCGTCATCTGAGGTTGCATTGAGACTCTCATAAGATGATAAAACGACTCCATCTTTGCCAGCATCAATCGCTTGTTCCATGAGTTGATCAATGGTGGAGGAGCCGTCATCAGCATCTTGATCAGCTGACATTGCAATCAGCATAGGCAGATTAACACCAGCTACAATGCCGTAATTTTTATTTTCCGATACGATTCTTGCCGCTTGATTGTAAGGTGTGCCACCAAGCAAATCGTTAAGGAACAAAATACGATCAGGATTGCCGAGTTCTTTGATTGCTGATTGATATTTTGCATAAACGTCATCAGGACCTTCACCTGGAACAAGTGTAACTGCTTTCAGATTGTCGCGTTTTCCATAAATCATTTCACAGGACTGGACAATACCAAGAGCAAATTCACCGTGAGTACCAACGATAATCCCAAACATTCATACCAGCCTCCTTTATTTTCACAATTATTTAATGACTCATTTATAATTTTATTTTATCAAAATCAAAAATTAAATCAGCTGTAATTTGTCATAACTTTTTTAAAAACTCGATGATATTAATCACATAAAAAATGACGC
>JAFUTM010000267.1 GCA_017484235.1 Selenomonadaceae bacterium | reverse complement strand
GTTTATATAAGGTGTTTTATTAAATTAATTTTTTATGACAGCAATGCTTATAAAATCGCCAATTGGAATCTTACAAAGTTCGTGTCCAATAAAGGTCTCATAGTCTTCCAGAGCTTTCTGCACACTTGTAGCTAAATCTTCATGAAAGTAATCGTGCATAAGAATTACTCCGCCTTTAACCATCATTGGATAAAAGATTTTCAAACCTTCAAACATCGGCTGGTACAAGTCCATATCTAAATTTACAAAGCAAAATTCATCTTTTATTCCGACCGCTGATTCTGGAATGTATCCTTTATGTATCTCACACTTGTCTGGATACAACATTTTATTCATTACAATTTCTATATTGGTATTTGAAAAATGTCCAGTTTCATTAAAGCAGCTTGCATTAAATGATTCATCTTTTAAATCAAGATTTGCTTTAATGTCGCTTTCTTGGAATCCTTCAAATGAATCGAACATATAAAATTTACGATCTGAAAAATATTTATTGATAAAATGGGCAAATCGACCTCTGAATACACCACATTCGGCGACATTGCCCGATAAATGTTTCCAATGTACATAATCAGACCACTGTTTTAACCAAATGATTCTTGCATCAAAAAATTCGTCTTCTTCGCCTTCTAAATAGTAGTTTATATGCAAATTTTCATAATAAGACAAAGGCGTAATTTTAGATTTTTCAATACCCAAATTTTGAAGTTGTTTTTCAATTGCTACAATGTCATAAACTCTTAAATTTGAAATAATGATTTTATCAAATTCCATTTCTAAGGCTTTTTCTGGTTTCCGGATCGGAATGGGCATCCCCCCCCCCCCCCCCCGACTTTTTAGTAATCTTTTCAGCATTATTATCCAAAAATGCAATAACTTGATATTCATCAGAATGTTTTTGCAGATAATTATAAAGTTTAATACCACGTTCACCTGCACCAAAAATTAATACTTTCACAGAATCATCTCCATATGTTATAATTATATATAATTTTAAATGTATTCTATGAAAATGTCAATATTTTAACGTTGTTAATGATAGGAGGCATTAAATTGAAATATAAAGCGGCAATATTTGATTTAGACGGCACGCTCATCAACTCACTTGCAGATTTAGCTGACAGCGTTGACGAAGCTATGACGCATTATGGATTTCCGACACATACTTTTGAAGAGTATCGTTACTTCGTTGGCAATGGAGCACGCAAATTAATTGAACGCAGTCTTCCAAAAGATAAGGCGTCTGATCCTGATTTCGTCAGTGAAGTTCTTGAATATTACAACGGCTGTTATGAAAGACGCTTAACCAACAAAACTAAGCCATACGACGGAATTATGGAAATGCTAACAAAACTGCAGTCTAACAGTATTCCAATGGGCGTATGTACAAATAAACAACATTTTGCAGCTGAGGAAATTGTAAATAAATTGTTTCCTAATATTAAATTCGGTTCAGTTATTGGCGACAAAAAAGGTCTGCCACGCAAACCGGATCCAACTAAAGTACTGCAAATTGCTAAGCTTTTCGATGTTAAGCCAGAGTATGTTGCGTACTTCGGCGATACTATTGTTGATATGAAAACAGCTCATAATGCCGGATTTTTAAGTATCGGAGTGACTTGGGGCTTTCGTCCAGAAAGTGAATTGATTGAAAGCGGTGCTGAAATTATAATTCATCACCCAAGTGAACTATGGCAGCACGTTGAGTTTTAATGATGAACAACAAAGAAATTTTTACTATAGGATATTCAACTTTTAGTATCGACAACTTTATAAAGACACTCCAAAATTATAAAATTGATTATCTCATTGACGTGAGGAGTAAGCCGGTTTCGAGACATTATCCTAAATACAATAAACGTTTTTTGGAGGAACAGCTGAGTTTTAATAATATAAATTATCGCAATTATAAAGATGAATTTGGTGCCAGACAAACGGATACTCAGTTTTTTACGGATAATTATCTGGATTTTCAAAAGTTTACTAAAAGTGAGAAGTTTCTGTCCGGCGCCTCAAAGATTGAAAGTGGAATGTATTCGGGCTACAGATTTGTGTTGATGTGTGCTGAAAAACGACCGGAAACTTGTCATCGCTGCATAATGATTGCTCGGCACTTTTATGATAAAGGATATACGGTTAAACATATTTTGGCTGATGGCTCGTATCAGCTCCAGAGCGATATTGAAAGTCTCCTTGTAAATAAATATTTTTCGAGTCAGCTTTCCATATTTGAGAATCCAATGTTAATGACGGAAATGATTAATAAAAGCTATATACTGCAAAACAAAGAAATTGGCTACAAAATTAATAATTAGGAATGAGAAATGATGAAT
>JAFUTM010000266.1 GCA_017484235.1 Selenomonadaceae bacterium | reverse complement strand
TAAACCTGGCGGCGCATTAGAAGGAAAGTTGGATTTACTTGTCGACCTCGATTTTAGAATGGCAAGCACTGCATTATATTCTGATGTTGTGCTGCCAACTGCCACGTGGTATGAGAAGACAGACCTCAGCTCAACCGATATGCACCCATTCGTTCACCCATTCCAGCCGGCAGTCGATCCACTTTGGGAAGCTAAGACTGACTGGGACATTTTCCGTGCACTTGCAAAGGCAGTTTCCAAAGTTGCTAAAGAAGCTAACTTTAAACCATATACTGATGTATTTGCCGTTCCACTTCAGCACGACTCTGAGGGCGAATGTGCACAGCCGGAAGGTAAAATCCTTGACTGGAGCAAGGACGAATGTGATCCGATTCCTGGCAAGACGATGCCGAATATTGCTTGCATTGAGCGCGACTATACCAAAACTTATGATAAATGGATAGCTTTGGGTCCAAACGTCGAAAAGGGTATGGGCGGCAAAGGTATGAGTTGGGAATCCAAGCAGGATTACGAAGAAATTCGCACACGCAACGGTGTTATTGAAGATAAATCACTCATTAGTTACGGTATGCCGTCAATCTACGAGGCTAAACAAGCCGCTGATGCGGTTATGGGTCTTTCGACGACCACTAATGGTTCTGTTGCCGTTCGCTCTTGGGCGTCACTTGAAAAATTGACTGGACTTAAGGACTTAACCAAACTTGCATCTGACCGTGAAGGCGAACGTTTCACTTTTGAAGAAGTCGCAATTCAGCCGCGACAGACAATCACTTCGCCACACTTCACAGGAAGCAACCAGAATCGTCGTTACTCACCGTTTACTGTAAGTATTGAACAGCTTGTACCATTCAGAACAGTTACCGGCCGTCAGTCCTACTACTTAGATCACGAGATGATGCGCGAATGGGGCGAAACAATGAGCGTTTATCGTCCGATTGTTGAGCTTAGACCTATTGACAAGCAGCTCGGTCAAGGCAAGGAGATTACGTTAAAATATTTGACGCCACATAATAAATGGTCAACACATTCAATGTACTTTGACAGCCAGCAGCTCCTTACATTGTTTAGAGGCGGACAAACTGTTTGGTTCAATGAGAAGGACGCAGCTGAAATTGATGTTCGTGACAATGACTGGGTTGAGCTTTATAATCGTAATGGCGTCGTTGTTTCAAGAGTTGCCACTTCGCCGAGAATACCGCGTGGAGTTGTCTTTATGCACCACGCGCAGGACCGCCATATAAATGTTCCTGGCAGCAAAATCAGCGGCACGCGTGGCGGAACTCACAACACGCCGACACATATTCATCAAAAAGCGACGCATATGATAGGTGGCTATGGTCAATTGTCCTATGGCTTTAACTATTACGGTACAACAGGCAATCAGCGTTACATCTATGTCGTTGCACGCAAACTGAATGAAAATGAAATCGACTGGCTGGAAGAATAGAGGTGATTATTCGTGAATATTAAAGCACAAATTGCAATGGTGATGAATCTTGATAAATGTATAGGCTGCCACACGTGCTCAATTACTTGCAAAAATACCTGGACTAATCGCGAGGGCGCGGAGTATATGTATTTTAACAACGTTGAGACAAAGCCTGGTATTGGTTATCCGAAGCAATGGGAAAATCAGGAAAAGTGGAAAGGCGGCTGGACATTAAAGGACGGAGAGCTTACGCTTAGAAGCGGCTCAAAATTAGACCGCATTTTAAAGTTGTTCTATCATCCAGACCAACCGGAATTAGAAGACTATTACCACCCTTGGACTTATGATTATGAGACGCTGATCAATTCCAAACGCAAGAATCATCAGCCTGTGGCGCGTCCAAGATCACTCATCACGCATAAACGAATGGAAATTAAATGGGGACCTAACTGGGAAGATGACCTTGCAAGCGGTGAGAGTGCGCGTCAAGATTATAATCTGCAAAAAATTTCCGATGAAATTACGCTTGAGTTTCAAGATATTTTTATGAAGTATTTGCCGCGCAATTGCAATCACTGTCTCAATCCGGCCTGCGTTGCGGCGTGTCCAAGTGGTGCGATATACAAACGTGATGAAGATGGTGTAGTGCTTGTCAGTCAAGACGGTTGCCGCGGCTGGCGTCACTGTATACCGGCGTGCCCTTACAAAAAGATTTATTACAACTGGAAGAATAATAAAGCCGAAAAATGTACTTTTTGCTATCCGCGTCTTGAAAATGGTCTGCCCACAATCTGCACCGACACCTGTGTTGGTCGTATTCGCTATCTCGGCGTGATTCTTTACGATATGGATACAGTGAAGGACGTTGCTTCCACAAACGATCCTCAAAATATTTATGCAAGTCTTCTTGACATAATCAAAGACCCAACTGATCCGGCTGTCATTGAGTCGGCAAAAGCAAACGGCATTAGTGATGCGTGGCTTAGGTCTGCAGAAGTTTCGCCTGTTTACAAAATAATCAAAAACTGGAAATTGGCATTACCTCTGCATCCTGAATATCGTACACTGCCAATGGTCTGGTATGTTCCACCATTAAGCCCGATTGCAAAACAGGTTGAAGATCGCGTTTATTTGCCGGATTCAAAAGCAATGCGTATACCGGTTGCTTATTTGGCTGAACTGTTTGCCGCCGGAAACGTCAATGTTATTTATCAGACATTGCAAAGACTGCTTGATATGCGTACAGTTATGCGTCGAAAAGAAATCGGCGAATCATTGCCACAAAATATGGAGTATGATACAAATACTTATGAGGCGATGTACAGACTTTTGGGAATTGCAAAATACAGTGAACGCATTAAACTGCATGCCGGTCTGCAGGGCGTTGTTCACGACAAATTGAGAGAGTTGCAAGGTTCTACCGGTTACGCCTGTCCTGGAGGATATTGTTAATGATGAATGAGGAATTAGGAATGAAGAATAAAAGTTCTGAGAGTTCTGATAATATACCGGAATACGGCAAGACACTCAAAATCATTTCATATCTTTTGGAATATCCAGATGAGCAGTGGCGTCAAAACTTTGACGAATATCGCGAGGCACTGAATGAGTTGGATAATCAACAGACCAAAACGGTTTTGTCTGAGCTCTTTGATTATATTGAAAAGTACGGTGCTAAAGAATATGAGAATCTTTACGTTCAATCGTTCGACTTTTCTCAGAATACGAATTTGTATTTGACAACTCACGACCGTACAGACTTTGGCAAGCAGGCGAACGAAATGCACGAATATAAGACGCTGTTTCTCGAAAATGGATTTGACTTAGATCACGAATTGCCGGATTACTTGCCAGCTATTCTTGAATTGGCGGCATCCGTTCCAAAAGAGTCAGCAGTCAAAATATTACAGCTTGCAAAATCAAAAATCGAATTGCTTCGTGATAGATTTATTGAGGCTAAACTTGCACATGCGTTTTTGCTCGATATAGTTCTCAAAATTAATGACGAACTGCACAATACGAATTAGAAAGAGGTGATTAATATGTTTAGTTTGAATGAATTTCTTTATGCAGCACTGCCGTACATTTCACTGACTGTATTGGTAGGCGGCACGATTATAAGATATGCTCAGGGCGAACGCGGCTGGACCACAAAATCCAGCGAATTTCTCAGTAAACAGGATTTAAAGATTGCAGGTCCAATGTTCCATTTAGGTCTGTTTATGGCGTTCGGCGGTCACGTGATAGGCGTATTGATTCCGAAATTTGTAACAGAGGCTGCCGGAATTGATGAACATCTTTACCACTTCATTGCTCTTGCTGGTGGTATACCGGCTGGCGTTCTGTTCGTGTTAGGATTTATCATGTTGATGATTCGTCGTTTTGGCAATGATAAAATGGCGGTCAATACGTCAAGCCTTGACAGAGTTTTATATTTAGTCTTGGCGGTGACTATTATAACTGGCTGCTTGGGAACGCTCAGTGGATTAACCGGACATTTTAATTATCGTGATACAATCTCACCGTGGTTTAGATCAATTCTTATGCTCAGTCCGGACATAAGTTATATGGAAGATGTTCCGCTGGTCTTTAGGATTCATATGGCAATGTGGATGTTGACGGCTATTCTGTTTCCGTTCTCAAGACTTGTCCATTGTCTGAGCTTTCCATTTGAATATTTTTGCCGCAGCAATATAATTTATCGCCGTAAATAATGAATTAAAATCAAAATCACTCACTTCATTTATAAATTTATTGTCATCTGTTCATTCTTTGTGACAATAAATTTTTTTTATAATTTTGTAAAAGGTATTTGTGTAAATTATATAGAATTAATCAACCGTTGGAGGTGTTTATAATGTCAGATCAAAATACGATTGCGTTTTTAATACGACAATTGCTGACGAAAGCATTTCAGCTTGTCGTTATTATGGTACTCGTCGTTATGGTGAGTTTATATTTATTTACCAGTTACACGGCAGTGGTCAATCAAGCTGGTATTGTACGCGGTGGCAGTCAGCGTGTTGTTAAACAGGTGCTTGCTGGTGCCGATGCGTCTCAAACGACCAATAAGATTGAATCAATTCTCAAAGACCTTGACGGCAGCATACTTTTAGGCGGCTTTTCGTCAAGTCGTGATAAGGTTGAAAACTACTGGAACAGTTCCGTTAAACCGGCAATGAATGAATATAAGACGAGTAAAGACCCTGCTAATCTTTTATCCGTTAGCGAGCAGTATTTTGATTTAACCAACGAAATGGTGGATAAGGCACAAACGATGGTTGACATTATGGCATATCTACTTTATATTGTTTTGATTGCTTTTACCGTGTCAATCGGAATGTTTTTAAAAAAAGTTTATTTTATATTCCAGGAACGTGTTGTTGAGCCGATTTCTGCACTTGAGGGCAGCATTAACAAGTTGTCACAGGGTTACTTATCTCAAAAATTCAATTATGACCGCAAAGATGAAATTGGCGACTTGTACGATCTGTTAAATAAAATGCGGACGGTTCTGCTTGGCTACGTTCAGGATATTGAGCAGAATCTTAAATCTATGGCTTCCGGTGATTTGGTTTCCTCTACTAATATGAAATACATTGGTGATTATGAACCAATTCAAGATAATATTTTTAATATTAGACGAGCTTTGAGTGGTGAGATACAATCAATGGGCAATTTAGCTGAAAAAGTGGCGGACAGTGCAAGTGAAGTTTCGCAAGTCTCACACAGTCTGGCAGAAGGTGCTATGAGTCAAACTGAAAGTATCCAGCAGCTCCAAACGAAAATTAACGAAACGATAAAACAAAATTCAAAAGTGGAAACTTATGTACAAAATGCTTTACAGTCCGGTGCGAACACAATGAAAAGCATTGAAAGCAGTAAGCTGGAAATGAACAAAGTTGTTGATGCGATGAATGATATTAGTAAAACTTCTGAAGAAATTAAATCCATACTCGGTGCACTTGACGAGATTACTGGTCAGACAGCTCTTTTGAGTTTGAATGCATCTATTGAGGCGGCACGCGCAGGCGAAGCTGGACGTGGCTTTGCAGTCGTTGCTGATGAAGTCCGTAAACTTGCTGAGCAGTCAGCTCAATCAACACAGAATATTCAAACCTTAATCATTAATTCACTTGCAAGTATTGAGCGCGGCACTTCTGTTGTCAGTACAGCGGCGAATTCACTTTCCGGTGTTACAGAAAATACAGAAGCTGTAACAAGTGTAATACGTCAGCTTAGTGAGCAGAGTAAGTTCCAGCAAACGCAGATGGAGCAGGTAAATTCACTTTCGCAAACAATTTTAGGCGTTGTCACGGATAATTCTGCCGTCTCTGAAGAGTGTGCGGCGGCAAGTGCAGAACTCTCTGAGTACTCCAATTCGTTTAAAGAGAGTGTCGGCAAATTCAGAACGGCTTAATTGTATTTGTGGTTTGTATCTAAGTTAATTTTTTTTAAAGGTTGAACTTCTTTTTGTTCGGTCAAAAAGAAGCAAAAACCCGCCTCACTGAGAGCACATCACGAACTTTTAGTTGGTCAGGCGTAGAGGCTTCGAATAGCTGCGTTGGCTACGGAGAGTTGAGAGGCTTGTCCAACCAAAGTACGCGTTCGGAGAGGCCTCGCATCACGCTCGGCCATTTTTGGGAACGATATATGACATGTTTGGCAATTTTAGAATTGATGGTGAAATAATTGGTATATTTATTAAAATTTGGTGCAAGCTGGATCCTGCCGCCTGGCATATTTATAGTATTATTTTTCGTTATTGCGGCTTATGCCTTTAAAGTACGCAACGACCCTAAAGTGGCGATTATGATAGCAATAACTACATTTATATTTTATTTGTTATGCACAGGTTTTATTGCCGAAAAAGTAATTGGTTCTTTAGAAAATGTTTATTCACCGCCAGCCGATATTGAATCCAGCGGTGGCGATGTGATAATATTGCTTGGCGGCGGTGCCCTTCCAGATGTGCCGGACGTTGATGGTGCCGGTGCGCTCTGTTCAAGTCCGGCTAATCGTTTGTTGACAGCGGTCAGACTTCAGCGTAAATTAAATATTCCAATTTTACTTAGTGGTGGGCAAGTTTATTCTGATACTGGTGCTGAGGCGAAAATTGCCAGCAAAGTTTTAGAATCACTTGGCGTTGATAAAAAAGATATTTTAATGGAAACAAAAAGTATAAACACCACTCAAAATGCAAAATTTTCAGCTGAAATCTTACATCAAAATAACTTGCACAAGCCAATTTTAGTAACCAGTGCTTTTCATATGAACCGAGCTGTATTAAATTTTGAACAGCAGGGCGTTGACGTCATACCCTATCCAACTGATTATATGGTGACACATTCTCCGGTATTTCACTATACAAAATTACGCCCGCAGTCCGAAGCACTTTTATTTAATGTTATGGTACTCCAAGAGACTTTGCGTACATTCGTAACTCGATTTTTCGGAATTTAAAATTTTTTTAACTGATAAATTTTGTATAAATAAAAAAGCAGGTTGACCTGCCTAAAATTTTAATTGAGATTCAATATTTAACCATATTCATATTACTACTGCTTTGAAGTTGTCCGGTCATTGACCGTGCAAATGTAGGCGAAATGTAATTGTTGGCGTTGCTCATTGTATTTTCCGTAATTTGTCTCACACTATCCATCATCTTTGTAAAATCATCATCAATGGTTCTCATAAATCTATCAAATGTTTCGATAATGTTGTTTAGTTGCTTACCAACGGCTTCTTCCATAATTTGACGTGGTCTGCTGCCTTCTGGAAGTTTATTGCCTATCTTTTCAAATTGTTCCATTGCTTTATCCATTGCCGCATCTTGAAGAGCCTTATATTGTTTCTGTTTATCTTCAACCAATGCGGTGGCACGTTCGCGAAGTTCAATATTCATCATACCGAGACTTTTGCCGATTGATACTGAACATTCTGCCATTGTCTTTTGGTAATTGGCGATTGACTCCGCAATTTTTGAACCGCGCTCAATTTCTCTTACAGCAATCATATCGTCAATTTCAGCATTACGTTTGCGGTTCTCAATTTGCAAATTTTGTATAAATTGTGCTTCTTCCTGTTTGAGTTGTTGAGCCTGTGCCGCATTCTTACGTTCTTGATAAAATTTAAGCTGATTATCAATAATTTCCAGTGGTCTATCAATAATGGAACCTCCAACATATTTCAAAACTTTCATCAAATTCATGATTCTTTTACCTCCTCAATTTGTTTATCTAATAATTTTGTCTCTCTTATCATAGACATTTGAAATTGGTCAAGCATTGCTTCCCATTGTCTGTTTGTCTCTATCAGAAGTTCTAGTGACTCGACTTCAGCATTGAAGAAAAAAGCATCTGCCGCCTTATAGCCCCAAGCCTCAATAAACTTCTGATACCACTGCAAGAATATTTTCAGTACTTCACGTCGAGTTGCCAGTGGCACATCAGAATCATTGAATATTATTTTACACTTCAGCCAGTGCATTTCCAGCCATTTCAATTCATAGCGTTTTTTATATAGTTCTTGGACTTTTTTATTTTTGTCCTCGAAAAGGAATCGAAACAAATCAGGATTGCCGTTAATGATATCAGCCACCAACTGTTGACGGCAATTTTTCATTATATCAATAAAGCGATTGATTACAAAATTTTCTCTCGCGCTGTTCATTAAATATTTCCTCCGAGAACTTTTTCACGAATGGCAGCGTTAAATTCTTCCACTTTCTTTGTTGTGAGGACGTTGATAAAATGTTCGCTCATCTCAAAACTTTTGCTGATATGACGTTCCAAGTGCTTGATCCATTCACGGCGAACTTCGTCATCAATCGGTTCTCCAGACAGCTTCTCTTGAATCGCAGGCAGATCATTCTGGTAAAAGTTTTTGACTTCCTGCTCGTGCTGCGTGTGCAATTGATTGATGAACTCTATCTCGTGACGATACGACTTGATGAGCTTCATATAGTGCTCTTCGTAGTCATATAGCGTTTGAATTGTCGGGTCTTGCTGCTTCGACGGTTTAACACCAAACACATCAAAGACATTTGATTCTTTACTCATACTCTCCCTCCATAATGCAAATCAATAACTTGCCGTGTAGATCTACATAATTGGCAGCTTCTTTATATCCAACTTCTTTAATACGTTTTATATGTTTACCATTTATAGACACTTTATTCAATCCTTCAACAACAATACCAGCATCACTATTACGATTAGAATTAAAATGCAAATTTTTAGTATTGGAAAAGAATTGTTTGACTGTGTGTGTCTTGAGGTCGATATATTTGGTGGCAAAGGTTTGTTCGATTTGTTTTTTTTTGCCTCTTCTTCTGATGCTTTGCGAAGTGTCTCTTCTTCAATTTGCCTCAGTTTGTCTCTATATCGGCTGATTATACCTTGTGAAGTTGAAACAGCAGTATAAACACCATCTTCAAGCGATTTGAGTCTATCTACATTGGAGCAAAAAGCAACATCTTCCGCAGATGCTTTGGATAGATACATTTCAAAGAGTTTTTCGTCATTGCCAAGATCATAGAATGATGTATTATTAAAAGTTTCAATAGGAATGATAGTAGTACCAACATAATTCTTGCCGTCAAGTTCAGTGTAAGGAACTTCTACTGTCTCAGCAGGTTTTCTATCCCACACTGGTACAAGATAATTTTTAAACCACTGCCACATATCAGAGTAAGATATATTGGGTATCTCACCCGTATTGCCTTTGAAGGAGTACCCGAGAAATACACCATATAATCTGCCCTGAACATCTACATAAGCCTTTGCCTCTTCCTGCTCGTCAGGCGTCAGACAATTACTAACAAAATATTTCATAGTACAAACTACACCTGCAATGCAAACGCCATCTTTAGAAGCAACGAGGTAATGCATTCCATCTAAAAGGTCTATATTCTTGGTTGCAGACAATATTTTATCTCTTGACCATTGAATGTTTGATATAAAGTCTTTAGGACGGACAGCAAATTTGGAATTGTAATCACATTGACCTGTTCGACTGTGAATGAGCGGTGCTATTTCCATTGATTTTCACCTCACCATTACTGCCATTTTCCATCGATAAATAACATATTTATGCTGTTGAGTTCTTTTTCAAACATTTCACTATTCTCTTCAGCATTTTTTATGAGTTGCTTCATACGTTGAATTTCATCTTTTTTATCAGAAATTTGTCCTGCAAGTCTTCTAATCTTGTCATCATCACGCCAAAGGAAAAAGCTGTCTTCTTCGTCATCTTTGAGCCACTTTAAATCATTTATGCTACTTTCATTTGAGGCAATCTGATATTTATAAACATTTATTTGTTCAAGCAATGCAAACCAAATGCCCATAAAAATTGGAAGATGAATATTCAACGGGTCGACTTCTCCGTGATAATCATCATCTTTAATATATGTACCGAGAGAAACAGGAATAACAGCTATCAAAGTATCATCTGTAACGAAAAATGGACTAAATGCTTGCTCAAGTATTTTACGAATTTCATCAGGATTAGTGTATTGGACACATAAATCAAACTTAGTTATGATTATTCCAACTGGTGGCAATTTACCACCTGCCTCAAAATATTTTCCAAAGTAACGATTAATTGTCATACTGCATTTGCGCTTTACATTACGAATTTTTCTCTCAATATCATCGCTAACAAGAAGAGCACCATCAACGCAGATGAACAAAGTACTAGAATCTTGTATATTACTTGAAATTTCCTTGTATTGTTCAGGATCAGCATTATTTTTCTCTCTAAGTAGTCCGCCTGGATAGTCAATCCATTCAAAGGGCATAATAGGCTTATGGGCATAATTCAAATTAAAGAGGTATTTTTGGACGCCATCTGTTGCAACTGGAAATCTTCCGCTGCCACGAGACTCATCATCTAACTTTTCAAACTTCTCGAATAATTCAGCGTCTAAATCATCATCTTGAGCAACTATAGTATAACCATTAATGCCTTCGTTCATCTTATTGTACATTCCCAACAAATAGCAAGTCTTGCCGGAAAGTGACTCGCCAAGAATGGTAAATTTTGTTTTCTCCATATCATTTCCTCCGTGTTATGAACTTAATAAACTTAAAATTGACACTATTATAGCGATTATCACTATGAATAAACACGCACAACCAAAATGCAATTTTGCTATTCCTAAAAATATCAAAATCAGAAATATCGTCAACGGTATTGAGTGAAAATAACCTATTATAATTTTAAATGGCAACAATACTAATTCATCTAAAACTCCCTCGATTATAGCTATTATCCAAAATATTGCCACTATACCTAATGTAACCTTTAAAATATCTAACATTAGCCTCACCTATTGTGTTAGTTATTTTACAAAATGCACTCATTTGCATCATTTATTCATATTTTAGCAGACAGATTTTACTTTTTGGTGTTCTATCAGTATAATAAAGAAGAAAATTTTAAATTTATTATCCTCTTTATTTAGTTGATGATGTAGTACATTACAAATAGTATACCATTAAAAAAGTTAATACTTCCAATATATATATATATGCTGTCAAGCTTTTCTATAAAAAAATTCCAATAAAAAAAAGCAGGTCGCCCTGCTCGAAAAATCGGTTAAAACTAATTTTTCACATTTTGTATTGCAAATTCAATGCAATTGTTTATTTCGATATTCTGCTGTTCACTGTTGGCCAGATTTTTAAAAGTGACGGTTTTATTTTTGACTTCGTCTTCGCCGATAATCATCGCCAGTTTAGCGTTTGACTTGCCAGCTTGCTTCATTTGAGCTTTAATGCTTCGTTTAGCAAAGTCCATCGCTGCGATTAGTCCGGCACGTCTGAGTTTAATCAGCAATTCAAACGCAAGTGATTCGGCCTCATCGCCAACTGCAACGATAAAAACATCAATATTATTCTCAAAAGTTGGCAGCAAGTTCTGTAATTCAAGTGCAGCCAAAATGCGTTCAATGCCGGCAGCAAAGCCGACTGCTGGCGTTGGATTGCCGCCGATTTCCTCAATCAATCCATCGTATCGTCCGCCGCCTGCCACTGCCGACTGAGCACCAAGAGGCGCATATTGGATTTCAAAGGCAGTCTTTGTATAATAATCTAATCCGCGCACGAGACGGCTGTCTATCTCAAAATTGACGCCTAATGATTGAAGGAGTTTTTGTACACTATTAAAATGTTCGCGGCAATCATCACAGAGACAATCTTTAATTTGCGGTGCGTCTTCCATAAATTCTTTATCAGCGTCGTTTTTACAATCGAGAATACGCATCGGATTTTTGTCGAAACGTGTCTGGCAGTCGTGACAGAGCATATCCAGTTTATCGCTAAAAAAGTGTTGGAGTTTTTGACGATAAACCGGACGACACTTCGGACAGCCGACAGTATTAATTTTTACCATTAAGTCTTTGAGTCCGAGTGATTCCAGAAAATCTACAGCTAAAAATATAATTTCTGCATCAACGGCAGGATTCATCTGGCCGAGTGCTTCAACACCAAATTGATGAAACTCACGAAGCCGACCGGCCTGCGGTCTATCATAACGGAACATTGAACCAATATAAAACAACTTGACCAGTGCCTTATCGGCAAATAATTTATTTTGTAAATAGGCGCGGACGGCAGAAGCAGTATTTTCCGGTCTCAAAGTAATAGAGCGACCGCCGCGATCCTCAAACGTGTACATCTCTTTGTCGACAACATCAGTACCTTCACCTATTCCACGATGAAAAAGTTCCGTATGCTCAAAAATCGGCGTGCGAATTTCTGTATAATTATAACGAGTACAAATATCACGAATCTTATTTTCAATAAAAATCCAATTATCAATCTGCGACGGCAAAATGTCTTTTGTGCCGCGTGGTGCATTTATAATCAATATTATCACTCCTAAACAAAAATTGATTGTCAGAACCAACAGCATAATTTAGCGTGACTCTGACAATCAACATTTTAATAAATATTCAAAACTTAACGTTCATTTTATTCAATTGTTGGTTCACCATCGAAGAGGTATTTATAACGATTCTTAAATTCTTCCGGTTCCATTCTGAAAGCAGCTGCCATTCTCTTATCTTCCAGATCACCTTTTTCAAGACGAGTCATATTGCCGCGTGCAATCTTATACTGAACGGATTCAATATTGACTTTGCGGACATACGTTTTGCCCGTATTAGGATCACGAATATCTTCAAAACGAAGAGGTACAGCCTTATTATCTTGAATCGTAATAAGTGCACCGCTGTCTCCACGAAGTAAGAACTGCATTGCCTCATAACCGAGTGAACGTGCATAGTCAATGTCATAAGCAATTGGAGCTGTGCAGCGGAGTTCGTAGCCGATTTCCTTGTCGACGACGGAAATTTTAACGCCAATGCGTGATACTTCCTCAAGAACTTTTTGTTTGAGAATTTCACCAAAGTCAAGTTCACTATAACGAATATGACCGTGTTCATCAAGGACAACATTGCCGAGCGAGGCAAAATCTTCTTCAGCAATCTTTTCGATTACGCCTTCAGCTATAACGGCGACACCGTAATTTTTGCCGACTAAACGACGCTTGACAACTGAACCTGTAATAATGTCAACAATCTGCTGAAGACGAATCTTATCCTGTGGAAATTCTTCAGGAATGATAGTCAACGCTGCGCCGGCAGAGCGACCCATACCGAGTGCCAAATGACCGGCAGTTCTGCCCATTGCTATAGTAAAGTACCAACGATTATTAGAAGTCTTTGCATCTTCCATAAGGTTTTGAATTTCCGTTGTAGCAAATGCTCTTGCCGTCTCAAAACCAAATGTTGGAACACCCTCAGGAAGTGGTAAATCGTTATCAATCGTCTTTGGAACGTGAACAACATTGATCATTCTGCCGAGTTTCTTTGCGTATT
>JAFUTM010000265.1 GCA_017484235.1 Selenomonadaceae bacterium | reverse complement strand
GGACAAGGCGCAAAACCTGGTGACGGTGGTTTACTTCAGGCAGAAAAAGTTGCTCCTCATGTGCAAGCAATTCGCGGTGTGCCTAAAGCGACTTTGGCTTCGCCGCCGAATCATCAAGGGCTTTATTCAATCGAAGAATCTGTTCAAAAAATGCACTTGTCACTCAATGCGGCTTTTGGTTTTAGAGTTCCTGTCGCGATAAAGTGTGCGGCCTCTTCAACTTCTGTTTCTGTTTATAATAATCTGCTTAGAGACCCATATAAGATTTGCGGTGGATTTTTTATCGACGGCGTACAAGGCGGAACAGGCGCGGCAAATGAAATTTCGCTTGACCACACCGGACATCCTGTTGTTTCAAAAATTCGTGACTGCTACAATGCGGCTGTCGATCAAGGTGCACAAGGGCAGATTCCTCTCTACGGCGGCGGCGGTATCGGTATGACTGGTAATGCGGCAGCGGACGCTTTCAAAATGATTTGTCTTGGAGCTAACGGCGTTTTTTGTGGAAAGATTTTGATTCAGCTGCTCGGCTGTGTTGGCAATGAACAAGGACGTTGCAACGCCTGCAATACAGGCAAGTGTCCAACTGGAATTTGTACACAAAATCCGCGACTCGTCAAGCGATTGGACGTTGACAGAGGAGCGCAAAAAATTGTCGACTACGTTCTTGCCTTTGATTCAGAGTTGCGGAAGTTAATGGCTCCTATTGGAAACAGTTCCTTGCCTGTCGGCAGAAGTGACGCCCTTGTTTCCACTGACAAAGCCGTTGCCGATAAACTTGGTATTCAATATGTTTGTTAGGAGGTTAAATAATGTTGAGGATTGATACAATAAAAAATCACGACAGAATGTCAACACAAGACCTTCTGCTGACAATTGAAGAAGCGGTAAAAGCCGGTGAAACGGATTTTGATATTGTGGCCTCTGGACAGCACGACATAGGCGGTCCTTTGTGGCATCCTGAAGGAAAAACTTTAAAATTTCACGTCACGAACGCTGGTCAGCGCGTAGGCTCAATGTGTTTACCGAATACTGAAATTATCGTTGAAGGCTCGACCTCAGCAGATGTCGGCTGGTTGAATGCAGGCGGCATTATCACGGTCAAAGGTGATGCGGGCGATACTGCTGGTCATTGTTCTTCAGGCGGTAAAATTTATATCGGTGGACGTGCCGGAACTCGTACCGGTTCTCTCATGAAACACGATCCGCTTTATGAAGAACCGGAACTTTGGGTACTGAAAAATGTCGGCAGCTTCTCCTTTGAATTTATGGGCGGCGGGCGTGCAGTTGTTTGCGGAGTCGACAGCGAAGAATTTTCTTCCGTGCTGGGCGAGCGTGCCTGCGTCGGTATGGTCGGCGGTATTGTTTATTTTCGCGGTAACATTTCAGATTATCCAGAAGATATATTATGTCTTGAACTCAATGAAAATGACATTTCTTTTCTCAAGGGCGGAATGAATCATTTTCTTAATGCCATAGAGAAATCTGAGCTTATTGCTGAACTTTCAGATTGGAAAGAATGGAAAAAACTGCGGCCGCTGACTTTTGAAGAAAAGAAACCACAAGTATTGCCTGATCTTGCCTCTTTCAGAAAAAATGATTGGGTTAAAGGCGGTATTTTTAGTGACGTTGCAAATGATGATTTTGCCGTCTTGAATACGGTTAATCACGGAATTTATCGACTGCGTGTACCAAGTTGGGATAACGCGAAATTTTCTGCGCCTTGTCAATTTTTCTGTCCGACTGGTATTCCGACTCAACAAAGGCTGTCTCTCTTGCGTCAAGGTAAAATTGATGAGGCCCTAAAACTCGTGCTTAAATATACACCGTTTCCAGGTTCAGTATGCGGCACACTGTGTCCAAATCCTTGTATGGAAGGCTGTACTCGCGGCTCGATTGATGAGTCTATAAAAATTGGTGAACTTGGTTTAAAGTCGGCTTACGTTGAAGTTGAAGCACCGAAAGATTTAACCGGCAAGAAAGTTGGAATAATCGGCGGAGGCGTCGCAGGATTAAGCGCGGCTTGGCAGCTTGCTCGGCTTGGTCACAGCGTCACAGTTTATGATGATGCATCGGAAATTGGCGGCAAACTTGCACAGGTTATTCCTCATTCAAGAATGCCGCAAGAAATTCTTAAAGCTGAATTAAATCGGATTAAAAATATTGGCGTTCAATTTGTAACAAATTGCAAAGTAGACAACGAAAAATTCAATCAAATTTGCAGCAAGAGCGACGCCGTACTCATTGCAACTGGTGGACACAAAGCGCGTTATTTTGCTTGGGAAGGTGCGGAAAAATTGACTTTCGGCATTGAATTTCTCAAAGCCATAAATCGCGGTGAGAAACCTCACGTTGGCAAAAATGTTGTTGTAATCGGCGGCGGCAACTCTGGAATGGACGTTGCGACAAGTGCTTATGAGCAAGGCGCGGAAAATGTCGTTGTCGTTGATGTGGTAAAGCCGGCGGCGTTTGAAAAAGAAATTCGACGACTTGAAGCATTTGGCGGCAAAATCGTCTGGCCATTTATGACAAAAAAAATAACCGACGAAGGCATTTTCTCCAATGACGATAGATTCATTGCTGCAGATCAAGTTATCGTTTCAATCGGTGAAGCTCCAATTTTAGAATATTTGCCAAATGATCCGTCTATAAAAAAATTTAGAGATACTTGGTTAATTCCTTCGCCCGAAAAACAAATTTTGCCGAAAGTATTTGCAGCAGGAGATGTTATAAAGCCAGGCAGATTGACCGATGCAATCGGCGACGCAAGACTGACTGCTCTAATGATGAATCAATTTTTGCGCGGTGAAAAAATTACTCCGAGCTTACAAAAAAGAATTGTTCCACCTGAAAATCTTTCCAAAAAATTTTTTGAAAAGTGTCATCACTGTGACTTGCCAGATCCGCTTAATGAACATTTGCGCTGTGTAAGCTGCGGAACTTGTCGTGATTGTAAAATGTGTTTAAATTCTTGTCCTGAAAAGGCAATCACCCGAATTGAAAACGAGGACGGCAGTTGGGAATACATTTCAGACGAAAAAAAATGTATAGGCTGTGGAGTTTGTGCAGGTGTCTGCCCTTGTGGCGTGTGGAATATACAAGACAACAACGAAGAAATTAAAATGTATAAAATATATGAAGCAAGTTAATTCTTCGTCAAACTACGACCGACTAAAGTCAGACGCTTGAATAACAAGAATAATATTTATATTTACCAAAATGCGCCGAAAAGTCCCTAATTATGTGGATTAAAGGCGCAAAAAAATTTGTCAATAATTGAAAATATATATATATAATGAGCAAAAAGAACTGGTTAGCCAAACCAGCCGCTCGAAAGAGTATACAGGGCAGCGAGTGCGGCTGCCGTCAGACTTTCTACAGTAACCAATCTGTAAAGGCATCTGCGAGAATCGGCACAAATAAAGATAGAGATGTCGTACGAACGACGGACTTTAAGTTAAGAGAGCGTGACTCCAGCATTGTAAATCATTGGAGGTGAATTTTTAAATCATCGACAAAAAACATATCTACGGAGATAGCCTCAAAGTAGTAGTGCTCAGGCGCGAGCTACTGTCATATATTTATATAGTAATTAGAATCCCCCAGCAATAGCAGTAGGGAGGCGTCAGCTGTATTACTAAGATAGCTTTTTATTATGCCTATTAGGTGACAATAAAAAATTCCCAACGATATTAGGACGTTAGGAATTTTTTGTATTAATGTTAAAAATTTGTGTCAAGTTGAAAATTTACTTCATCGTGATAAGAGACTTGCCAGTCATCTCGGATGGAATCTCCATACCAGCAAGAGTAAGAAGTGTCGGCGCAACATCACAAAGGGCACCTTCCTTAACTTCTTTGACACGATCCGACACAACAATAATTGGAACCGGATTAGTTGTATGTGCAGTGAACGGCTCTTTGAGCTTGTAATCATACATCTGGTCAGCATTGCCGTGATCAGCAATAATGACAACTTCGCCGCCAACTTTCTTCATACATTCAACAAAGATACCAACACAAACATCAACCGTCTCAACAGCTTTAACTGCCGCCTTCATTACGCCTGTATGACCAACCATATCGCCGTTTGCATAATTGAGAATGATAAAATCATATTTTTCAGAAAGAATGGCCTTAACCACTTCGTAAGTGACAGTTGGCGCACTCATCTCTGGCTTGAGATCATAAGTTGCAACTTTCGGTGAAGGAACGAGGCATCTGTCTTCGCCCTTATATGGTTCTTCAACGCCGCCATTAAAGAAGAACGTTACGTGAGCATATTTCTCAGTTTCAGCTATTCTGAGCTGGGTTAATCCAGCCTTGCTGATTGTTTCGCCCATGCCATTCTGAACTGATTCAGGTGGATATGCAACTTCAACGTTGAGACCTTCTTCATATTGAGTCATTGTCGCATAAGGAATACCGACAAGCTCTTCAACGCGTGCAAATCCGTCAAAAGTTTTATCCGTAAATGCGTGAGTAATTTCACGTGCACGATCTGGACGGAAATTAAAGAATATGATACCGTCTTCCTTCTTAACACCGGAATAGTCGCCGATTACAGCCGGAATGACAAATTCGTCAGTGACTTTGTTATCATATGAAGCTTGAATGGCTTCAGCGGCAGTAGCAGCTTTCACGCCCTCAGCCTTAGCAATAGCGTCGTAACCTTTTTGGACACGATCCCAGCGTTTATCACGATCCATTGGATAATAACGACCAGCAATTGTCGCGATCTGACCGCTGCCGATTTCTTTAATCTTAGCTTCAAGTTCCGCCAAATATTCACCGGCGGAAGATGGAGGCACATCGCGGGCGTCGAGGCAGCAATGTACGTAAACTTTAGCAATGCCCTTATCTTTAGCAAATTTGAGCAATGCATAAAGATGATCTGTATGACTGTGGACGCCGCCTGGTGAAAGCAGACCAAACAAATGCAATGCACCGCCACTGGATTTAACTTTATCAGCAACGTGATTCAAGGCTTTATTTTGGAAGAACTCACCGTCGCGAATAGCCTTTGTAATTTTAGTCAATGGTTGATAAATAACGCGGCCCGCGCCGATATTCATATGACCGACTTCGGAGTTACCCATTTGTCCATCAGGCAAACCAACATATTCACCGGAAGCCTGGAGCTGTGAATGTGGATAATCTGCGGTCAACTTATCAAGTATTGGCGTTTGACCGACTTGTATTGCATTATATTTATCTTTTGGATCGCCGATTCCCCAGCCGTCCATAATAATTAAACAAATTGGTGCGTGTTTAATTGTTGCCATGCGTTTGTACTCTCCTTCATTAAATAATAAGCCGCCAACCTAACAACAACAGCCAAGATTGACGGCTCAAATACTAAATTAACTCATCTTTCATTTTAAAAGAACAGCAATAACCATCGCAGCAATACCAATTATAACAGTAATATTCATACTACGGAAAGAACTTGCAAGGCTACTCATTTCAGTCCTTATTTCGCGCATATCAGCATCTTGCCTTTCACGAGCCGCCCGACTTTCATCAATAAACATATCTAACTTAGTTGTAACGTTACTGACTTGTTGTTCAAGAGTATTAAATTTTGTTTCAAGCTTATCTACTCTTTCTTCGATATTAGCCATAATAATTATCACCGTCCTTTCATACTTTTTAAGAATTATTTCAAAAGAACAGCAATAACCATTGCAGCTATACCAATTATAACAGTAATGTTCATATTCCTAACATTACTATTTAATGATTCACGAATTTCACGCATATCAGAGTCGTGTTTATCTCTAAATTCGCGCATATCAGCATCTTGTCTTTCACGAGCTGCTCGACTCTCATCAATAAACATATCTAACTTAGTTGTAACATTACTAACTTGTTGTTCAAGACTTATAACTTTTACTTCAAGTTTATCTACTCTTTCTTCGATATTAGCCATAATAGTTATCACCGCCCTTTCAAAAATTTTATAAGATTATACGATTATCTTAACGCTTAGAAGTTGACAATTGCGCTGAAGTCAGCAGATTTAAGTGAAGCACCACCGACGAGTGCACCGTCAACGTTAGGCTGTTTCATCAAGTCTTTAATCGTTGCAGGTTTCACGCTGCCGCCGTATTGAATACGGATTGCATCTGCAGCTTCCTGACCAAACTTTTTGGCAACAGCTTCACGGATAGCCTTGCAGACTTCTTCAGCCTGTTCAAAGGTTGCTGTTTTGCCAGTTCCGATTGCCCAGATTGGCTCGTAAGCAATGACGAGTTTCTTAACTTCTGCAGCTGTGAAGCCTTCAAGAGCAGCATTAATCTGTTTGACAACGTGGTCAATGTAAGTGTTAGCTTCGCGAATTTCAAGCGGTTCGCCGCAGCAGATAATTGGTGTGATACCTGCGTTGAATGCAGCTTTAGCGCGTTTGTTGACGCCTTCATCGGTCTCACCAAAATAGTCACGGCGTTCACTGTGACCGAGAATAACATAATCAACATTGATTTCGTTGAGCATTTCACAAGAAATTTCGCCGGTATATGCGCCGGATTTCTCCCAGTGTACATTCTGTGCAGCAACGTGAATGTTCGTACCTTTAGCAGTCTTTGCCACTGCAGCAAGAGCCGTTGCCGTAGGAGCAACAACTACGCGACATTCAGCATTTTTGACGAGAGGAATAAGTTCTTCGACGAGCTGGGTGCCAGCTTTAAT
>JAFUTM010000264.1 GCA_017484235.1 Selenomonadaceae bacterium | reverse complement strand
CTATGATTCAACTGAACAAGATAATGTAAAAATGATTTTTGGAGCAGGCTGCGCTCAATCAATCCTCTACCCTATGGCAGATGTAAAACATTGTTATATTGGACTAACTGATCCGTCAGCTCGAAAATTTATCAACAAGGATATCCTTTCGTTCAGCGTATCATATCATAAACCCCACGCCTAAAGGTGGGGGCTTGCAGCTAGGCAATTAACCCGCCGCGTTCGGCTGTACGACAGCAGCCCCACGATTAGCTATGTTAATCGCGGCATTGATGTCTGCATTTATGCTATGTCCGCAATGTGTACAGACAAAATGCTCTTGATCTTTACGGCTATGCTTATCAACGTGTCCGCACTTTGAGCAAGTTCTTGAAGTGTTGCGGGGATCTACATAGATGACCAAAACACCGGCAGCTTTTGCCTTGTATTCAATGAACTGCCGAAGCTGATAAAAAGACCACGAAGATAGAGCTTGTCGCATTGTTTTATTAACCGTTTTCCGCGTGCCTTTCTTTGCTCTGTTGCGAATACCTTTGAGGTCTTCAAGGACGATAGCACGTTCTTTGGTTAGTCCAGCCTCTCAGCTTTCCTGAACCGAAACGGTCAGAGGAAGCCACAGTAGCTTGACTTACTAAAAGATGCCTTTTGCGACTTTTACTAATTTTTTCGAGATACAATGGTTGACATCGGCAGCAAATCTTGATTCTTTACGGTGACGATTTTTCAGCAGACGTTTAGCTGACTTGGTGCCTTTGGATTGCAGTTTCTGACGAAGTTTAAAATTACGCCGACGAAGATTTTTGACTTTAGCACCAGAATAATATTTGCCATCAGAAGTTGTGGCAATCTTCTTAATACCTAAGTCAACACCTAAAAAGCCATCGTGTGTATTTTCAGGCTCTTCTGGGCAATCAGCGACTAAAAACAGATAGAATTTGCCATCAATGTAGCCTAAATCAGCTTGACCGCGAACTCTTAATGCGTTGTTGATAATACTTGAATGGTACTCACAGACCGCCATAGGCACTAAAATTCTGCCGTCAAGAGTCAAGATTGATACCGTGTCGATAGATTTAACTGTCAAAATCCTATCGTCATAAACAATCGCACCGTGCGGCTTGAAATAATGTTGATTATCACGTTTAGCTTTTTCGGAATATGATTCAGCAACCTTGCCGATGGCGCGGACAACCATTTGAGCCGATAACTTGAATTCTTCGCGAATTCGATAGTAGCAGAGTTTTTGCAGTTTAATCTTGCCAAAAGTCTTATTATCGAAGGCAACTTTGCTTATGGCATTGCAAGCCGCATTGAATTGCTTCATTGTATGAAGAAGTTGTTCGGATTGTTCAGACGATGGATAAAGACGAATCTTTAAAGTATAAAGCACTTGAATCACCTCACTTTCAAGTACATTATATATCTATTGAGTTATATAATCAGTAGTTTTAAAAAATATTTTTAGAGAGGGTTGCGCCTTTCATCCCCACGAATAAATTCGGGGGCTTCTCGGCGCATTTTGGGTGAAATTTACGAGAATGGTGGAATAGTTTCGGCAGTGTGTCACGGACCGGCAGCACTTGTCAATGTAAAGCTGAGCGATGACAATTATCTCGTTAAAAATAAAAAATTAACCTCTTTTACAAATGGTGAAGAGGAAGAAGTTCAAGCAACAAAAATTGTACCTTTCTTGCTCGAAAGTAAACTCATTGAACACGGAGCAAAACACGAAGCTGCTGCAAATTGGAGCAATCACGTAATTGTTGATGATCGATTGGTTACAGGGCAAAACCCGGCCTCAGCCGCCAGCGTTGGCGAATCAATAGCAAAATTATTGAAATGAGAAGAAAATTTTTACATGGTAGTAAAACTCTTAAAAATTCGTGGCAGAGTGCAATAAAAACAACTGAAATGCATTAGGAGCAAATTCAATGAATAGGAGAGATTTTTTAAAAGTTATCGGTCTTGGATCAATGACTTTGTTTGTAAGTGGTTGTGGTTTAAATGCAACTGCGAATAATGAGCAATCGACCAAGAACACACCTGAGCCAAGCAGTGTATCTGGAGGTAAATCTATGAAAATTGTACTAATCAACAGTAGTCCACACTCTGAGAGTGAATCAACGTCAAGATATTTGTCACAAAAATTTACAGACGGAGCGACAAGTACAGGACACGAAGTATTTGTTTTTGACGCAGCGAATGAAGAAACTCATCCGTGTAAAGGCTGCGACCATTGTGGAATGAATGGTCCTTGTATCTTCAATGATGCAATAGAGACAAAACTAATGCCGAAGATGTTGGAAGCTGATATGCTGGTTTTAGTTACGCCTTTATATTACTACGGAATGTCAGCACAACTGAAAATCATTGTTGACAGGTTTTATTCTCGAACGACAAAACTTAACGGCAAAAAGTCAGTGATTATGGCGACTGCTTATAATAGTGCCGACTGGACAATGGAAGCCCTGTTAAGCCATTATGACACGTTGGTGCGTTATATGAACTGGGAAGACTGCGGCAAAGTAATGGCAATCGGTTGTGGTTCACGTTCATTGGTTGAACGATCCGAATTTGGTGAGCAAGCCTATAAAATTGGTGCAAGTTTGTAATGTGATTGGAGTGATTACATTGTTTCAAATGAAAGCATTTACAGCATTATTGACAGGGATAATGTTATTGAGCAGTTCCGTTACAAATGCACGCTCCATTCGTACACCAGAGGGCAATATGCCTCTTGTTCATTGGGCTGTTGTTGAAGCGACCGAAGGTAATATGCAAAAAATTATTGAGATTGGTTCAAGAGTTTTAGCGTCTACTTCAGCAAAAGAGGCTGGCACTTATGCTCTTTATGGTGCGCTTGATGTTGATAATCCAGATGTTATGCGATTGTTGGAAATTTACGAAAGCAACGAAGCATATCGAATACACAGTTCAAGTGAAGCTTTTCAACAATATCGTGCTGAAAGATTCCCAATATTGAAGAATTTAAAACTTTTAGAAGTCAACGCCATTGTGCTTGAGCAAAAAGATGCGGGCACTGGAACAATCGTCTATATGCGTCGATTGGAAATTGAGCCTTCATATCTTGCGCAATATCAACAATTAGCAATAGCAGAAGCCAAAAGAGCAGTGGAAGATGATGACGGTGTAATGGGAATGTTTGTAACCGCCGAGTACGTTAATCCTAACATCATTCACATTATGGAAATTTACAGAGATGAATCTGCTTATAAAAAATACATTAACTCCTCTGCTTGTAATAATTTTCAAACGAAGATTAAACCTATGATTATTGCCGAAAGAACTATTCAAAATTTACCGACTAAAATTATTTTAACAAATAAGGGTGTTGCAAAATGAAAAAATTTATTACTTTGTTGATGTCCGCGATGATGTTAATGCTGCTTACGGCTTGCGGCAGTTCCGATGCGGCAAATCAAACTAATACAGATAACACTGCTCCGACATCAAATAACAAAATCTTAGTAGCGTACTTCTCCTGTACGGGCAATACAAAGCACTTGGCGGAGACGGCTGCAGCTGCATTAAACGCTGACATTTTTGAAATCAAGCCTAAAGTTCCTTATACTTCCGCAGACCTTGACTGGCACAATGAAAATTCACGCTCAACCATTGAAATGAAAGACGATAACGCCCGTCCTGAAATTGCGGAGGCAATCTCTAATTTTGACCAATATAGCACGATTATAATTGCCTATCCAATTTGGTGGTCGAAAGCTCCAAAAATTATCGATACTTTTGTTGAAAGTTATGACTTCAGTGGCAAAACAATTATTCCAATTTGCACTTCCGGCGGCAGTGAGATTGGCTCTAGCGGCAGTTATCTCAAAACATTGACTTCAAGCTCAGCAAAATGGCTTGACGGCCAACGCTTTAACACAAATGTTTCAGTCGATGAACTCAAAAACTGGTTTAACGATATATTGAAATAGGAGTGAACGTTATGAAATATGTAAAACTTGGTAATTCTGATTTAAACGTTTCGCGCATTTGTCTCGGCTGTATGGGCTTCGGCAATGCTCAAACTGGTCAACATTCCTGGACGGTTGACGAGGAACATTCACGAGAAATTATCAAGCACGCTTTAGAGCTTGGAATTAATTTTTTTGATACGGCTATTGTCTATCAACAAGGTTCAAGCGAACAGTTTGTCGGCCGTGCGCTGAAAAATTTTGCAAAACGTGATGAAGTTGTCGTCGCAACTAAATTTTTACCGCGCACTCAGGAAGAGATAAACAATGGCGTCACCGGTCAGCAGCACATTGCAACGATGATTGACAAAAGTCTCCAAAATCTTGGAATGGACTATGTTGATTTATACATCTATCACATGTGGGATTATCAGACGCCGATTTACGATGTCCTCGAAGGTCTCAATAACGCTGTTAAAGCCGGCAAAGTCCGCGCAATCGGAATAGCTAATTGTTATGCTTGGCAGCTTGCTAAGGCTAATGCCCTCGCTGAGCGTGAAGGATTTAGTAAATTTGTATCTGTACAAAATCATTATAATCTTATCTTTCGTGAAGAAGAACGTGAAATGGCGCCTTTCTGCATTGAGGACAATATTGCAATGACGCCTTATAGTGCGCTTGCGAGCGGCCGACTCTCTCGCCGACCTGGTGAGACTTCAAAACGTCTGCAAGAAGACACTTATGCAAAATTCAAATATGATAACTCTGCTTCACAGGATCAAATTATCATCAATCGCGTTACGGAGCTTGCTGATAAATATAACGTTTCGATGACGGAGATTTCTCTTGCCTGGCTGCTGACGAAAGTCACTTCGCCGGTTGTCGGTGCCACTAAACTTCATCACGTTGAGGCACCTGTCAAGGCTGTTGATTTTAAACTCACCGAAGAAGACATCAATTACCTTGAAGAATCGTACATACCTCACAAACTCGTCGGAGTTATGGCGCAAAATAAACCTAATTCCGACAAGAGTGGTCAAGTATGGATGCAGAACGCGCCAAAAATAAAATGAACAGACGCGAATTTATAAAATTGAGTGGAGTTGGATTGTTGACAATGGCCATTGGTGATTATAATAAACTTGAGGCTGCAACCAAAAGGATAGATTTTCATTCGCACGCGATACTGCCCTCATACGTTGAAGGACTTAAAAGATTAAATATCGATGCAGTTGCTGAAGAAGGTTTTCCACTTCCTAATTGGTCAGTTGAGGCTCATTTGAAATTTATGGAAGAGGCAGAAATAAATTTCAGTGTACTCTCAATGCCAACTCCGCATATATCAAATGCAGAGGTCGCACGGGCAATCAATGAAGATTTTTCCGCACTTTGCAAAAAATATCCTGATAAATTTGGATTTGTTGCAACGCTGCCGCTGCCTGATATTGACGGTTCAATTGCAGAGATTGAATACGCAATAAAAAAACTCGGCGCACTCGGATTTAAAGTGGCGAGTAATAGTGACGGTGTATATTTGGGCGATGAACGATTAAATCCAATTTTTGAGGAATTAAATCGACGAAAAGCATTAGTGATAATGCACCCAAGTCCGGCAAGACAGCTTCCGCGTGAAAGTGTAGTTACAGGGCGAGTAATGGCGTTATACGAATATCCGGCGGACACAACAAGAGCCGTGTTAAATATGCTGGCAAATGGAACATTAGAAAAGTATTCTGAAATAAAATTTGTTGTGCCGCATTGCGGTTCATTTCTGCCATATATGAAGCAACGAGCCGGCGCAATGTTTCAGATGCTGTCATCAATGAAGATGATGGAGCCAGTAAACATAGAAAGCAGCATAAAACAACTATATTTTGATTTAGCAGGTGATCCGATGCCTGACGCTTTGGATATATTGCTTAAAATAACAGATGTTGGGCATATCGTCTATGGAAGTGATTATCCATACGTGCCAGCACCGATATTATTAAAAAAGAAACGGGCATTAGATGAAGAATTGAAACAACAGCAATGGACAAATAAAATTTACCGCACCAATGCAGAAAGATTGTTGACCAACTAAAATATTGCCACTATCAAGCTGCCAATGGCTATGAATACAATTCCGATTCCCTTAAAAAAACTCACACGTTCACCGAAAAGTATTATTGCAAGCAAAACGGCAAACACTACACTTAATTTGTCAATTGGCGCAACTTGTGAGACTTGCCCGTGTTTAAGTGCTAAAAAGTAGAACAACCACGACGCCGCTCCTGCAATGCCGCTGCACGCGATAAAAAATAACGCCTTCCTGTCTGAAAAAATCTCAGATATGTTAGATATGTTTCCTTGAAAGAGGACTATAAAAATTAAAAATACTGCCATTATGACAGCACGGACGGAAGTGGCAGCGTTAGAGTCCAGCCCTTCCAGTCCAACTTTTCCAAATATCGAAACAAAAGCAGCGCACACGGCAGACAGCAGCGCGTAAAAAAGCCATAACTTCATAATACATTCACCAAAAATGTATTATATCATAATCTTAATTATTATCAAGTTTGGAGGTTTTAAAATGCCTATTATCAAATTGGAAGCCGCAAAAGTCACGCCTGAGCAGAAGGAGAAATTGATTGCCGACCTTACTCGTGTTGCAAGTGAAGGTCTTGGCGTGCCAGAGGAATTCTTTTATGTTCTCATCAAAGAGAATGAACTGGACAATTGGGGCGTTGGCGGCAAAACTCTTACAAAGTTTATGGCCGAAAAACAAAAGAATCATAAATAACTTAATTCAATCTACTTAAATGGAAAATAAAAATAGCAGGTGCGAAACCTGCTTTTTTGTTGAATAAATAATTTAAAGCTCGTCCATCGTCTGGAAAAAATTATAAACATTCACCGCTGCCGTTCGATTCATTGAAGGTACACTCATTATTTCATCGACAGAGGCAGATTTGATTTTATCAATCGTCTTGAAATGTGACAGAAGAGCTGAACGGCGTATACTGCCAACACCTTCTATAGAATTGAGCACTGAATTTAAATTACGTTTGCCTCTGAGCTTTCGATGATAAGTAATTGCAAAACGATGAGCCTCATCTCGTATACGCTGGAGCAGCTTAATTGCAGGTGATTCCAGCGGCAGTTCAAGCGGCTTGTTGCGTCCTTCAATGAATATAAACTCAAACTGCTTGGCAAGGCCGATGACCGGCACATTGCAGAGCGGTCGTATTATCTCTAATGCTGAGTTTAACTGGCCGATACCGCCGTCAATGACAATTAAATCCGGCAGATTCTCACATTTGCCATAGCGTCGAAGAGTAACTTCCTTCATAGATAAGAAATCGTCCGGCTTGCCTTCCGTAGTCCGCAATTTAAATCGCCGATATGAAGATTTATCCGGTGCGCCGTCTTGAAACACTACCATTGAGGCGACCGTCTCCGCGCCTTGAATGTGAGATATATCAAAACATTCCATACGACGCGGCGGCTTATTCAAGTTCAGTTGGCTCTGCAATTCATAAACGTCGTCCATATGGTCATCATTATTCGCATAATCTGGCTTGGCATTTAAAATCATCTGCATCTCAACTAACTTTTTAACGGACGCAAGCAGATTCCTGTAATGCGCAGCGGTCTCAAAGTCGAGTTGGTCAGCAGCAGCGTACATTTTTGAAGCCAGCTGAGACTCCAGCTCACTCGTCTGCCCGTCAAGAAACAACTCAGCCGATTTAACCAACTCATTGTAAGAGTCGGAAGTAATTTTATTAACACACGGTGCAAGACAACGTTTTATATGATACTCAAGGCACGGACGCTTATGGAAATGCTTGCAAGTACGCAGAGGAAATAATTTACGTAACAATTTGAGTGATTGTTGCATTGCACCGGCATTAGTATAAGGACCGAAATAACGCGAACCATCTTCAATAGGGCGGCGAGTGATACATATTCTCGGAAATTGTTCAGCCGTCAGTTTAACATAAGGATACATCTTGTCGTCCTTAAGACTGACATTATAGCGCGGGCGGTACTTTTTGATGAGATTGCACTCTAAAATCAATGCCTCAAACTCAGTACCGACATTGATAATGTCGAAGTCAGCGGCATTTTTGACCATAGCACGTGTCTTAGGCGGCTGGTCAGAATGATGAAAGTATTGCGAAACGCGACTTTTGAGATTGATACTCTTTCCAACGTAAATTACTTTGCCGTTCGCATCTTTCATAATGTAAACGCCTGGTGTCTGCGGCAACTGTTTAAGTTTTTCTTCAATAATATCAGTCATATCTCCACCAAAATAATTAGGAATGACTAATTAGGAATTAGGAATGAAAAACTCGAACCTCCAATTTATCATTCCTAATTCAACATTCCTCATTCATCATTAAAAAGTTACTTGCTCAAATTTGGTGTCTTGTGAAAGAGGAAATCGGTGCCGTTAAAGTCAATTTGAACAGTATCATTTTCTTTGATTTCGCCGGCAATGATAAGCTTGGACAGCGACGTTTCAACCGTATGAGACAAAAATCTGCGAAGCGGTCTTGCACCAAAGTTCGGATCAAAGCCCTGATTAGCTAACGCCTCAATCGCCGCATCAGTCCACGTCAGTTTGACTTTAATCTGCTTTTCAAGCCGCGCACCCAAATTATTTAACAAAATCTGTGCAATAGCTTTGACTTGCTCCTTAGCCAGCGACTTGAATACAATAATATCGTCAATGCGGTTTAAAAATTCCGGTCTAAACTGAGCCTTTAACATATCTTTAATGACACTTTCAGCTTCGGCAAAGTCTTTGTTGGTGATGAAGCCGATTTTTGCACGCTGCAGAATTTCCTGTGAGCCGAGATTGCTGGTCATGATGATAACGGTATTTTTGAAGTTGACGACACGCCCTTTGCCGTCCGTGAGACGACCATCATCAAGAATCTGAAGTAAAACGTTGAATATATCGCGGTTAGCCTTTTCAATCTCGTCAAGCAAAATGACGCAATAAGGTCTGCGTCTGACAGCTTCGGTGAGCTGACCGCCCTCATCGTATCCAACATAGCCCGGAGGCGCACCAATCAAGCGTGCAACTGTGTGCTTCTCCATATATTCCGACATATCAATGCGAATCATTGAACGTTCATCATCAAATAGAGCCTCTGCTAACGCCTTCGCCAGCTCAGTCTTGCCGACGCCAGTAGGACCAAGAAAGATGAATGAACCAATCGGACGATTCGGGTCTTTAATTCCAGCACGTGCTCTGAGAATTGCCTCACTGACCGCAGTCACAGCCTCATCTTGACCGACCACACGCTCGTGTAGAGTGTCCTCAAGATGTAAAAGCTTTTCGCGTTCGCCGGTAAGCATTTTAGAAACCGGTATACCTGTCCAGCGGCTGACCACACGCGCAATATCTTCTTCGCCGACTTCCTCTTTGAGCAGTTTCTCACCTTTGGACTGTGTTGCAATTTCGGCTTCAACAGATTTCAGCTTCTTCTGAAGTTCCGGCAGCTTGCCATATTTAAGCTCGGATAGTTTATTCAAATCATAAGCACGCTCAGCAAGTGCCATCTGATTATTTATGTCATCAATTTGCTTTTTAACCTCACGAACGCGGACAATGGACTGTTTTTCATCTTCCCATTTTTCGCGGAGGTTGCGTTCTTCCGTCTGCAGTTTGGCTTTTTCTTCAGTGATTCGCTGAAGTTTTTCAATAGAGGCATCGTCTGTCTCTTTTTTGAGAGCCTGCTCTTCAATCTCCAGCTGCATAATTTTACGGCGAATTTCGTCAATCGGTGCAGGCAGTGATTCAATCTCCGTACGCAATTTAGCCGCTGCCTCATCAACCAGGTCAATCGCCTTATCCGGTAAGAAGCGGTCTGATATATAACGATCGGACAAAGTGGCTGCAGACACTAAAGCCGCGTCACGGATTCTGACACCGTGATGAACTTCATAGCGTTCTTTAAGTCCACGAAGGATTGATATTGTGTCTTCGACGGTCGGTTCGCCAACCATAACCGGCTGGAATCTACGCTCAAGAGCAGTGTCCTTCTCGATATATTTGCGATATTCATTTAGAGTTGTTGCACCAATGCAGCGCAGTTCACCACGAGCCAGCATCGGCTTTAAAATATTGCCGGCGTCCATTGCGCCTTCTGCAGCGCCAGCTCCAACAACTGTGTGAACTTCATCAATAAATAGCAAAATTTGACCTTCGGACTTTGCAATTTCACCGAGTACAGACTTGAGGCGTTCCTCAAACTCACCGCGAAACTTGGCACCAGCAACGAGGCTACCCATATCCAGCGAATAGAGCGTCTTATGTTTAAGAGACTCCGGCACATCACCTGCAACTATTCGACGTGCAAGACCTTCAACTATTGCCGTTTTGCCAACGCCTGGCTCGCCAATTAACACCGGATTATTTTTGGTGCGGCGTGAAAGTATTTCAATTGTTCGTCTGATTTCTTCGTCACGACCAATGACCGGATCTAATTTGCCCGTTCGTGCTGCGTTAGTTAGGTCACGCCCATACTTAGACAGAGCTTGATAGTTTTCCTCTGGATTTTCGTTCGTGACGTTCTGCTTGCGATTTTGCTTTATGGAATTTTGTATGTTATCTTTCGTCAGCTTAAACTCGCGGCAGATTTCCTGAGCTTCGTTGCTGCCGTCAGTGGCAAGTGCCAACAGTAGGTGTTCTGTGCTGATATATTCGTCTTTCATCGAGGCAGAATATTCCTTCGCCTTGCCAATGACACGTGCCATATCCACGCCCATTGTCAGTCGCTCCTGCCCTTTTACAGAAGGCATTTTGTTTAGTTCCTTTTCCAACCGCACTTTTAGCATCGGCAGGTCAGTTTTGCAGTCGTCAAATATAGTCGCCAGCAAACCTTCCGGTTCTTTTGCCAAAACTGATAATACGTGAATAGAATTAAATTCTTGATGATATTTCATTGCAGCTAACTGCTGCGCTGCCTGTATCGCCGCGCCAGCTTTTGCCGTATATTTTTCATTTGCCATATTTATCACTCCAATTTAAAATCAGATGAATTACATTTTAATCAGCGCGTATCTTCGCTGGTAAACGTATACTAACACATAAAAGTCAAAAAGTCAAACATTTTTTTATAAAAATATGATATTGATAGAGAATCAAAATAATGATATAATCTTTGTAAATAAAAATAAATGGGTGATATTGTTGGCAAGAATACAAAAACGAATTAAAAAAAATATAATGCGGCCGAAAGAACAAGAAGCAAAATCCACTAAACCAAAGCCGAAAGAAAATGTCGGCAAAGATTATATGTTAGTTGGCGTAATAATCTTTACAACAGTGGTAATGCTGATTGGCTGGTCAACATTTACGAATATGAATCGGGCTATGTATGTTTGTTTGATAGCCTCGTTATCTTTGACATATGTAAAGAGACATTATAATTTATCCGAAATACAAGAAGTCTGGGTAGACCGCACGAGCTTAATGGCAATGGGCTTTGCCGTAGCACTGTTTGCGCTTGTAATGTACAATCAAATTTTTGCGTAGACATTTGTGACTTTGAATATAATAAAAAACTGCATTGAGAAGTTATTTCCAAATGCAGTTTTATTTTATGTTAATTAATTACTATTTCAATTTTACGTCACAATTAAAAATTCGTCATTCCTAATTCCTAATTATAAATTGGCGGCTCCGATAACACCGGCGTTGCTGCCCAGCTCAGCAATGTCAACTTCTGGAATGAGAGAGGTCACACCACCAAAACATTCCTCTTTAATGATGTTTTTAATCTGGTCAATAAATCTGTCAGCATAAACAGACATTTCACCACCCAAAATAATGAGCTGTGGACGAAAAATATTAACAATGTTGACTATGCCCTGACCAAGCATCATAACATATTGCTCAATAACCTCATTGATTGCAACATCGCCCTGTTCATACATATTAAAAATATCGTCCAGAGTCAGAGATTGACCAGAAGCCTGACTGGCAGCGCGAATCAACGCAGGTATCGAGACATAAGCCTCAAGACAGCCGCGCCGACCACAACTGCAAAGTCGACCATTTACGCGAATTACTTGATGACCGACCTCAGTGCCGCCCATTATACCGCCCTCGAAAATCTCACCGTCCAATATGATGCCGCCACCGACGCCATTTCCGAGAGTGAACATCACTACATCACTGTAATGCTTGCCAACACCGGCAATCGCCTCACCAAGTGCGGCACAGTCCGCGTTGTTGTTGATTCTGACTGGACAAGGAATTTTTTCACCTAACTCTTTAACGAGAGCCACATCTTCCCAACGAATGTTGTTAGAATAAACAACGGTACCTTGCCGACGGTCAATTGTGCCAGGTACACCGACACCAACGCCGACACATTGATCAAGCGGAATATCGTTGCCCTCAATTAATTTTAAAATACTTTGAGCCGTTTCGTTTATAATTTCAGAGGGCGGACACTTAGGATTGATTGGATATTTAGTAACGGCAATTAATTGCTGCTGCTCATTTACGATGCCAATCTGAACGTCCGACGAACTGATGTTGACGCCGACACGGATAGGATTAGCCTTCTCACGAATGGTAGTCAGGAGCGCATCGCAGGTGCCCTCAATCTGCCAGTCACCGGAATTAGCAGGCAGGAACAAGGAGTCACCTTTTTTATAGTTGATTTTTTCGGCTTTGTTGGTAATCGTGCCAGCGCCGTCTAAAATTAAAATTGAGAGAAACGAATCCTCATAAACTGTGCCCTGTACACGATAGGTCAGTTTGCCATCAAGGTTGAGTTTATCGACCGTGAAATAGTCGCAGTCGGCAATATGTGGATAAGCAGTGCCGCTTCGGATTATCGGCACAGTATTTGTCACCGCAAGAGCCTTTTCAATGTGCAAGTCACGCTTTTTACCGTCCGCGCCAACTCTGCCGTAGTCGTAAACACGATAAGTGATTTTGGAATTCTGCTGAATTTCGGCAAGCAATATACCTTTGCCAATCGCGTGAAGTGTCCCAGCTTCGATGAAGAGAGCGTCACCCTTTTGAACTGGCACAGCATTTAATACTTCCAGCAAAGTATTATCTTTTATGCGCTGAGCAAATTCATCTTGAGTAATCTTATGTTTGAAACCATAATATAAAAATGCACCAGGCTCGGTGTCAATTATGTACCACATTTCGCATTTGCCGTACTGCCCTTCATTTTGGAGCGCAAAACGATTGTTCGG
>JAFUTM010000263.1 GCA_017484235.1 Selenomonadaceae bacterium | reverse complement strand
GTCTCAACCAAGCTCTTACTCCGTCTGTATCAATGTTGACTCTAACTGTCGCCGTATACATTAATCCGGCTTCGCCGTCTTGTTCAAAGGGCTGAGGCACGCAATTCGTCTCCAGCACTTCCACTATGTTATTCGTTATCGCAAATATCTCATCATCTGTTGAGTTACCGTTTATTGACCGAGAATATGTTTGCAGATATTCACCGGATTGTCGTTGAGCGTCCTTTAATGCTCGTTCAATGGCACGCTGCTGAGCGATATTCTGATTTTCAAAATCACTCATTATATATTTGCCAGTACCGGTATATGTCTTAATGTCCGCGTCTGCAACCGACACTAATGGCATCGGCACATTATTAACTGGATAAACACTTGGAAAAACAATCAGTCCGCCGCACATCACCGACATTATTATCGCTCGCCGAAATTTTTTACTCACATACATAAGCACCACCTCCAAATAGAAAAAGAAGGACAAACGCCGTAGCTACGCGCATTTATTCTAACATGAGTATTATTTCCTTGTCAAGTAGGTAATAAAAAAAGCAGGTTTACCGCCTGCTATTTATTTATATTTTTTTGTTAATCACTAATAAGATAACCACGTACACAGAACGATTGCGATTGAGACAATGCCGTTACGCATAAAATAAGACTGCGTTACGCGGCTGAAGTCATAAGGACTGACAATCAGATGCTGATAAACTAAAGTGCCCGCCGCGATTCCAACTCCGACAAAATAAAGATTGCCCAAATTCAATATAACGCCCAGAATAATAAAACAAATAATACAGATTACGTGAAGAATTTTGGAAATCATAAATGCGCCAGAGGCTCCGTATTCCGTTGCCATTGAGTGCAATTTTTGAGACTTGTCAAACTTTTCATCTTGTGCGCCGTACATCGCGTCAAAGGCACCAATCCAGAGTGCTACAGCTATGCAAAGCAAGACCATTGGAAAGGTTATTTCACCGCTCACTGCCACCCAGCCGCCCGCTGGTGCCATAGCAATTGCCAGACCTAAAAATAAGTGGCACCAGCCGGTAAATCTTTTAGTGAATGGATAGATTATAAATGGTATTGCGGCAATCGGCAAAAGTTTTAGGCAGATTGGTGGCAGCTGCGCAACCGTCACAATCATTATAATCAAGCATAAAATGATAAATATCAATGCTTCAAATTTGGATATTTCACCGCGCACCATTGCACGATACCTCATTCGCGGTTGCTTTTTATCATACTTTAAATCTGCGAGATTGTTAATTGCCATTGCCGCCGCCCGACCGGAAGTTACTGCCAATGCAATTAAAAACAGCGTCCATAAATCCGGTGAGCCGTTTGAGGCTAAGATTGCCGCCATAAATGCAAAGGGCAGATCAAAAATTGTGTGGTGCAGCGCGATATTATTGATGTGTGCTTTTATACTTATCAATCAGTAAACCTCCACGTTGAACTTCCCGCCACTTATAGAAGCGTGGGATTCTTGAGAAGTTTGCTTTTTAAGTCTCCTCCACTAGGTGGATAGCCTTATTCTCAAGGGCGTCACCAATACGCCCCTACACTGTCGCCCGAAGGCTCTCAGCTTACTTTTCATACTCAACATCATATCCTATTTGTACGGAAGGGCTAACCGTTTGAGTAATTCTATTTTACAAAATTTTAGAAGCCAAGTCAAGAAAAAATGGCGCGATTCATCTCTCCGCC
>JAFUTM010000262.1 GCA_017484235.1 Selenomonadaceae bacterium | reverse complement strand
GGAACTGCAACATTTTGATCCAAAAGACTACCTTAAAAATAATTACAAAGAATTTATGATTCCGCTAAACCAGTATTTGCAGTTGCTACTTGAGGATAAGGGCTTGACAAAGCTCGATGTGATTCGCCGTTCTCAAATGGAGCGTCATTATGCTTATCACATTTTTTCTGGCACAAGGCAGAATCCTTCTCGCAACAAGGTTTTAGCTCTCGCAAATGCTATGAGGCTAAATTTAGACGAAACTCAAGATTTATTGCAGCACTCAAGGCATTGTAAACTTTGCCCGCGTTCTCCGACTGATTCTATTATCATTTATGCCATTCATCAAAATTTAGATATTATAAAAACAAATTCTCTGCTGGAACAATTTGGGCTGATTGATTGTTTAGGCTAATACTAGATAAAAAAATCATTGTAAAATATAAATTTTTATTATATTATACAAAAGATTATAAAATTATTGGAGGTGTTTTTTATGGTTAAAAAATTTTCTTTCGTGCTGGTCTTGCTAACCGCATTGATCATCATTGGCGGTAATAATCAAGCCGAAGCGCGTGAAGTTTATGTTGGTTCTTACAGCGACGGCACGGCAGTTTATTTGCTGACCGATTCAATCCGGTCGAATGGACGGCAAGGAGTGCAAGATTATACTTGTCGAGTTCGCGCTGGCAGAGATTATTTATTTTATCATTTTTGGTACGGCAACAGCTGGGAATATTCTAATAACGAAGGTTACAGTGGAAGAGTTTATAACGGCTCATCGCCTGTTGCCGCTGCAATTTTAAATTATATTAGAAAATAATTGTATGAAACATTTATTCCAACATCAATGTTTCTCCTACTTCGTGCAATAACTCGTTCGTCTCCAGCACATTCAGACTTTGCTCTATCGCTGAGATTATTACTGAATCCCACTGATTGCGCGGATACAAGATATTCAGTTTCGCGTATTTCAATAAATATTGCATTTCTTCTAAATTCAAGCCCATTGCGATTCCTATTGCTAATACTTTCCGTCGCGATGGTTTTTCTTTTGTTCCGGCAAACAGATGATAAACATATTCTCTATTCAATTGTGATTTTTTGATTACCTCTTTTTTTACCAGTTTCTTCTCCATAAGCAAATTTGTCAAATGCTCGTGCAGCGGCACCATAAATTCACTTTTATTTCGACTGAGGTAACTTGTTATATTTGTATCCTCTTTTAATTCAACGAACAACTCATCTGTATCTTTGTTATATTTCATTGTTTATATCACCCAATATTATGATATAATAAAATAGTAAAAATAACAACTTATGAGGAGGATTATATTTTATGGCTGCTTTCGATAAATATTTTAGTGATACCTACGACCTTGTCGACTTAATTAAAAATACAGCTAAGAGTTTTGTCGCTCTCGTTTATGACAAAAGTGCCAAACGTCTTTGCACGATGAAGCAGCGTAATCTGCGTTCTTTGAATTTATATAAGATTCTCAAAGATAGCAGCAATCCTCACATTCCGCAGATTTATCGTCTATTCGAGCGTGACGGAAAGCTCATTGTCATTGAAGAACACATTGACGGGCAATCTCTTGAGGAATTATTAACTTATCAAATGCCTGTCTTTAGTGAAAAACTTGCTTTAAATATCCTTCTCCAGTTATGTGATTGCCTCGCTATTCTTCACAAAGACAATATCATCAACCGTGACATTAAACCATCAAATATTATGCTCACTAAAGATAACCATGTCAAACTCATTGATTTTGGTATCGCTCGTATTTTCAAGCCAGAAAGTATTAATGATACTGAATTTCTCGGCACTCGTGGTTATGCTGCGCCTGAGCAATTCGGTTTATTTGATGTCGGGCAAAGTGATCCTCGTGCTGATATTTACGCTCTTGGCATTACCATTAAAGAACTGCTTGGCAAAGATTATCACGGCTGGTTAAGTGGCATTTTGAACCGTTGCACCGATTTAAGTCCTGACCGGCGTTATCAATCCGTCACTTATTTAACTCAAAGTATTAAACGCACTCGTAAGTTACATTTATTTAAACGATTTACTTTAGTTGCTGTTATGACTTCCGCTTTATTCGCTTTACCTCAGCTCATCACTTTTAATTCGTCAGAAGAACCTTCAAACAATGATTCTGCTTTAGAAGATGTTGTGATTGCAGAACAGACTAATCTTAATGAAGGTACTACTAACATTAACTCTGAAACGGCAATTCAGCCTTCTTCATCTATATTGAATGACAATATTGCTAATCAATTAATCAATTTTACAAACAATCCTCAAAATTTAAATCCGACGCCGAAATCTACCGATAATTCTAATGTGCAAATTCCGCCTTCTATCGAAACTCCGACGCCGCAAACTTCATCAACACCTCAACAAAATTCAAATAAGACTTCTAAGAGACCAAAATTATTGCTTTATATCAATGGCAAGCTTTCTGAAAATTGGAGTGAACATTCTACTGCAGGATACATTTATATATCCGATACCGATGGTTATCAAAACTGGCAGCAAAACAATCGAGGCTCTTTCTTATTCCCAGCCAACTGGTCTGCTTTGCTTAGAATACAAAATCACACTAATTCCGATATTATAAATTCTCACCTTAACGTATCTCTTGGTGGAAATGATGAATTTTCTATTGAGATACCTACTATTAAAGCTGGTCAGAGTTTTGATGTTGATATTCCTATTGCCAATAAAGTCGCTTTATATGTTTTAGGTTCCGATAATATTCACGGCAAGATCAATATATTTTTAAGGTCTTCTAATGATGAATACATTGCTGGTCTGCAACGCGAGATTGAGATTAAAAAGTAATTGTTATACCTTGTATAAAAAATTTTAAATGATGTTGCATTTATCACATACAATCAATTTTTCCTGTGCTACAATCCATTTAGGTTAATTAATAAATATTTTAGGAGTTTTTAATATGAGCAATAAAATGTTTTGTTTCCAGTGTCAAGAAACTGCTGGCGGTACGGGCTGTACACAGGTCGGCGTCTGCGGTAAAAAGCCGGACGTTGCCGCTCTGCAGGATAAGTTAATCTATGCAACTAAAAAACTTTGCCAGGCAGGTGTTTCCAATGCTAACAAAGTTGTCGTCGAAAATCTCTTCTGTACGATAACTAATGCCAACTTTGACGCTGAGGCACTGCAAAAACGTATAGATCAAACCCTGAGCCTCATTCCAGAAAAGGTTGAAATACCGGAAAATGTCGGTGTACTTGCAACTGAGAATGAAGACGTTCGCAGTCTCCGTGAACTGATAACTTATGGTCTCAAAGGTATGGCGGCCTACCTCTATCACGCAAATGCACTTGGCTATGACGATGACTCAATTAATGCATTTATGCAGTCAACGTTAGCTAAATTGCTTGACGATTCACTCAGCGGCGACGACTTAACGGCACTCGCCCTTGAGACTGGTAAATTTGGCGTTGATACAATGGCTCTACTCGATAAGGCAAATACTGAAACTTACGGCAATCCTGAGATTACAAAAGTCAAACTCGGCGTTCGCAATAATCCAGGTATCTTGATAAGCGGTCACGACCTCAAAGATTTGGAAATGCTGCTTGAGCAAACGGAAGGCACGGGCGTCGACGTATACACTCACGG
>JAFUTM010000003.1 GCA_017484235.1 Selenomonadaceae bacterium | reverse complement strand
TTAAACTTTAAGGAGAGATTTTTATGGAAATCAAAAAAAATCAATCGGGAGATTCTTTAGTCGTTGAAATTATCGGCAGACTTGATGCAGCGACTGCACCTCAGCTGGAAAAAGAATTAAATTCATCACTTGAGGGTATCAAGACTTTGACCCTTGATTTCAGTCAGTTGGAGTATGTTGCCTCTGCTGGTTTGCGTGTTCTGCTGGTTGCTCAAAAGCGTATGAATAAACAAGGCTCCATGACAATCAAAAACGTCTCAGACGAAGTTAAGGAAGTCCTCGATATGACAGGTTTCATTAGCTTTCTTAACATCGAGGATTAATCTATGAAAGAAGAATTGGTCATTGAAGCTGTTATTGATAATCTCGATGAGGTCAATTTGTTCGTTCATAAATCCATTGAGCAGTTTGAAGTCTCCAAGCGTACACTGATGCAGCTTGATTTAGTTGTTGAGGAAATTTTTGTCAATATTGCTAGTTATGCTTATTCACCGAATACTGGTTCAGTTAAAATTCTGCTACAGACAGATATGGAACATTTGTACATATCATTGACCTTCATTGATTCTGGAGTGCCGTACAATCCACTTGAGCAATCTGATCCGAATGTCAATCTTTCGGCTGAAGAAAGAGATATTGGCGGCTTGGGAATTTTTCTAACCAAAAATCTTGTTGATGATATTTCTTATCAACACATTAATGGCCAAAATGTGTTGAAGTTTACTAAAAGATTGAATGATTAATTTGTATTTATCGTTCTCAATATTTTGGGGGCGATATTTTTGTCTTTATTTTTATTTTTGATTCTTGTAATTACTTATGCGCGGTTAATCGTTCAACGACCTTCATCACTGTGATTGACGTGTTAAGACTCGTCTGCATTTTATTAAAGTCCTGTTGTTCAAAGGTGTCTGCAAATTCAATAAATTCGTGAACCATACGATGATTAAATTCGTTTAAATTCATACGCGCAGCTTCTCGACCACGAATATTAATTTCAATCTCAGATAAGACATTAGGCGCACTATTGACCTTTATAAATCCATTATCGCCCTGTATAATTAAAAAGCTCGGACTGGCAGAGTCTTTTGCACCTGTGCAATGGGCAATGAAATTTTTATATTTTAAAATAACAACACCGGACGTATCGACACCGTTAAATCCAACATTCGCAATATACTCAACGCTCTCCGGCTCGCCGAACAGACCGATTACAAAGTTTAAATTGTAAATATTTATATCGTAGAGCGCACCGCCATATGATTTTGGATCAAAAGCTGGCAGGACATTGCCTTTTTTATATTCATCATAACGGCTGGAGTATTGAGAGTAATTGCACTGGATAAGTTTTACATTTCCAATATCATTTAAAGAATTTTGGATTTTGTAAAAATTCGGGCAATGCAATAAAGTTACCGCCTCGAATAGATATAAATGTTTGTCGATTGCAATTTTGACAAGTTCCTCTGCTTCGTTAAGTGTTGTCGTGAATGGCTTTTCTAAAATGACATTTTTGCCAGCCAGCAGAGCTTTTTTAGTGTATTCGTAATGGACGGCGTTAATCAGTCCAACATAAATGAAATTAATTTCACTGTCGTTTAACAGTTCGTCATAATCTGTGAAGATTTTATTAATATTAAACTTTTGAGCCAGTGCTTCGGCTTTGTCCTTACTGTGAGGCCGCGCCCAAATTGCAGCAACATTAAACTTTTTGGATTGCTGCAATGCGTCAATTGCTTCCGGTACAATTTTTCCGGTTCCAAGTACAGCGATATTTATCATAATTAACCACCTATTAAGAAATTTGACCGTGCTTTTCAGCGTGAATAATTTTAGTTATCTTGTTTTTCTCATTTACCATAACGACCGACGGAACGTAATTTTTAGCCTCGTTTTCGTCCATAATAGCATACGCCATAATGATAACAATGTCACCAGGCTGAACGAGTCGAGCTGCCGCGCCGTTGAGACAGACCACGCCGGAATCTCTTTCTCCAACGATAACATAAGTTTCAAGACGTGCGCCGCTATTATTATCGACAACCTGTACGCGCTCGTTTGGCAAAATGCCGGCAGCTTCCATTAGTGCCTCGTCTATCGTGATGCTGCCCATATAATTTAAATTGGCCTCTGTGACGGTTGCACAGTGAATTTTGCCTTTTAACATATGCAGAAGCAATTTAAGCACCAACTTTCAATATTATGTTGTCGATGAGACGAGTTTTGCCAACAAACACGGCTATCGCCAGCAGACTTTCACTGTCAACGACCTGCGTATCGTCCAGAGACGGATATTTAACCAATTCAACGTAATCTATGGAAGTCAGAGACTCCTTTTTTATTTCGTCAATTACAACTTGTTTTAATTTATCAGCCGACTTTTCGCCGGACGAGTAGGCAGCTTCAGCCTTTTTTAATCCACGTGAAAGTGACAATGCGGCTTTGCGTTCATCTTCATTCAAGTAAGAATTGCGTGAGGACAGCGCCAGTCCAGTTTCTTCTCTGATTATCG
>JAFUTM010000261.1 GCA_017484235.1 Selenomonadaceae bacterium | reverse complement strand
GTTGGACACGAAGCTCTTGGAGCACAACGCTGGATTCAAATTGGCCCTGTGAGCATACAGCCTTCTGAATTTTCAAAATTAATAATGATAATTTGCCTTGCTTCTATTCTTGAAGATAAAGTCGGTAAAATAAATACATTACAGGATTTAATTCCATTAGCTGGCTATGTAGGATTGCCATTTTTGCTTGTTTTAAAACAACCTGATCTTGGTACTTCACTTGTATTTATGGCAATTTTTTTTGGTATGATTTTTGTATGTGGTATAAGGATTCGACTTTTATTGGGTATAATTGTCACTGGAATCGCAGCTTTACCAATTTTATGGAATTTTGTGATGAAAGATTACCAAAAAATGCGCATTATGGTTTTTCTTGATCCAAACGTAGATCCTTTAGGATCAGGTTATCATATAATTCAATCAAAAATTGCAATTGGTTCTGGTATGCTTTTTGGCAAGGGTTTATTTGAAGGCACACAAAGTCAATTAAATTTTTTACCAGAAAATCATACAGATTTTATTTTTGCAGTTGTTGGTGAAGAATTGGGATTTGTTGGTGCAGTAATTTTACTTTTACTTTATTTTATAGTGTTGTGGCGCGGCATTCAAATTGCTAAAGAATCCTCTGATGTTTTTGGTCGATTGCTTGCAATTGGAATAACGTCAATGCTCGCATTTCACGTCTTAGTCAACGTAGGAATGACAACTGGAATTATGCCGGTTACTGGTATACCTCTTCCTCTTATGAGTTATGGAGTAAGCTCACTGACTACTAATATTTTATCAATTACAATTTTCATGAATATTCACCTACGAAAACAAAAATTTTTATTCTAATCATATAATAAACAGGAAAATACAAATTTTTGACGAAAGATTAACGTTAATAGGAGTCAGACTTATTTTTAACGAGGAGGAGGTTAATTAAAAATGATAAAACTGACAAAATTTAATTCTGAGGCGCAAAAAAAAGGAGAATTTGTGCTTAATGCCGAAGTAATAGAAACTATTGAAGAAACACCAGATACAGTGGTGACACTGACAAATGGTAAAAAACTCATCGTTGACGAATCAATGGACGAGATAGTTCGTCGTGTAATGAAGTATCGTCGTGCATTGAAACAATTTTAATTGGAGGAAAAAGATATGGCTGATGAGGAAAGAGACGACGCTCCTGAACCAAAGAAGAAATCACCTATAGTTTTGGTAGCTGTATTAGTGATTGTTGGATTGCTGCTTGCAACAGGAATAGCGTTTTTTGTATCAAAAATGGCAGTTGAAAATGCCACAGCGGAATCAGGAGACAGTGGCAGACACAGTGATCCTGGTGTATTTATTAAATTAGGTGATCCTAAAGAAGGCATCTTAGTTAATGTTGGTGGTCCAAGAAGTGGCAAATATCTAAAAACTACTATAATACTGGAAATGAATCCTGGCAAAAAAGATAATATAACAGAAGGTGGAACTCTGCAGCCATTTGCAGAGACAAAAATTTTAGATATGACAATGCAGTTCCTTCGTTCAACCAAAGTGGAAGACTTCGATGCTACTAAACAGGACGATTTAAAGAAACAACTTAAAGATATGTTAAATGCTGAACTTGGAGCAGGTTCGGTGTATGATGTTTATATAACGAGTTTCTTGCTGCAATAATATTGATTGAATATAAAGTGGTATAATTATTAATTTATATCATTTTATTTCACGTTCGTTATGGAATAATATATCAATTATAGGATTTTTATTTCTATATTTAAAAATGATAAACTTTTACATTCCTAGTTCATAATTTTTAATTATGAAAGGGGGGAGCATATTGCCGGATGAAGTACTGTCTCAGTCTGAGATAGATAAGTTATTGCAAAGCATAAATGAAGGCAGTGTGAGTGCCGATGAAATGAAGGGCGATGAAAGTGGTCGCAAAATAAAAGTTTACGACTTCAAACGTCCTGATAAATTCTCTAAAGATCAAATTCGCACACTTTATATGTTACACGAAAGTTTTGCAAGACTTTTAAATACATATCTTTCTACACATTTAAGAACTATTGTAAATGTCGATGTCGCTTCCGTAGAACAGCTTACTTATCAAGAGTTTGTTCAGTCAATGGCAAATCCGAGTGTTATAAGTGTTCTGGGTGTTCCGCCGCTTAAAGGCAACATAATATTAGAAGTTGGTACTGAAATAGCATTTGCCTTTATTGACAGGGTATTTGGTGGTGATGGCAATACGGCAATGAAGACACGCGTTTTAACTGAAATTGAAGACGCTGTAATGCGCCGTTTTGTCAATACGGCAATGACACATTTTAAAGAAGCGTGGGCAAATGTCACTGTAATGCATCCGGTTTTGGAAACTACAGAATCCAATCCACAGTTTACACAAATTGTACCGCCAAGTGATATGGTTGTAATTGTAACATTGCAGATGAAAGTCTGCGAGATAGAGGGAATGATGAATATTTGTATACCCTATTTAGTCTTAGAGCCGATTATGTCAAAACTGACTACGACATTTTGGGTTGCTTCAACCATTTCAAAAGATGACACTGAAGATCAGGTTGCACTTATTCAAAAGAAAATTGAACATACAAAAGTGCCGTTTGTGGTGGAAGTTGGCAGTGTACATATCACAATTCGAGAATTTATGACATTGGGTTTTGGTGATGTACTACAGTTGGATACAAAAGTTAAAGAGGACTTACCTTGCCGAATAGGAACAAATGCAAAATTTTATTGCCGACCTGGAATATCGGGTAAAAAAATGGCAGTGCAAATTACTAGAGTTGTAACGGAAGGAGATGAAGATACTGATGAGTGACGATATGATCTCACAGGCTGAGATAGATGCACTGCTGAGTGGTGCAGCAGCAGCTGATGATTCGGCTTCTGATGGAGGAGACAGTGCTCCAACTGCTGGAGCTGAAGCTGCTGCAGGAAATGCTGATTCGGCATCAGAACCAGATTTTTCTGATGTACTCTCTGATATGGAAAAAGATGCCCTTGGTGAAATAGGAAATATTTCAATGGGCAGTGCAGCAACGACGCTCTCGGTGCTTTTGGGACATAAAGTTTCAATTAACACGCCGACGACTACCGTCGCGACGATGAATATAATCAAAGAACATTATCCAATGCCTTATTTGGTGGTTGAGGTTGGATATACGATAGGAATTGACGGCAACAACGTCTTGGCAATTCAAGCACAGGAC
>JAFUTM010000260.1 GCA_017484235.1 Selenomonadaceae bacterium | reverse complement strand
GCTTTATCTTATATATTCCTTTCTATAATTGCAATCGCTTCTCCACCAAAAATTTATGGCAACTGGTTTCAATATATTAGTGAATTAGGAGATATGACAGGATTAGCCGGACTGCCAACGTTTTTTGCCGTTGATATGCTAATGGGCAAGACTGGCTTAATTATTCTTGCAGTTACTGTCGTCACTGGAGTTATTACAGGTCTTGTCGGCAATTATATTGCGGCAAGCCGCTTGATTTATGCATTAACCAGAGATGATTTGCTTCCAAGCTGGTTTGGCAAACTCAATAAATTTAGGACGCCGAAGAACGCAATTATTTTTTTAATGCTGATCTCTTTACCGATTCCATTTTTAGGCAGGACAGCCATAAGCTGGATTGTAGATGTCAACACGATAGGCGCAACCATTGATTATGCATATACTTCTGCCGTCACGTTTGTGCTTGCGAGAAAGTCCAAAGATTTACGCGCCCAAATTACCGGTGCGTTTGGTGTTTTTATCTCCGTAACGTTTTTCCTGTACTTTATGGTGCCGGTCTTCTGGACTATCAGCGCAATGTCAACGGAATCTTATCTGATACTTATAGCCTGGAGTATGCTTGGTTTCACATTCTTCCGATTCATCTTTAAAAGAGATACCAACAGGAATTTTGGAAAATCAACTGTTGTATGGATGGCATTGTTATTTTTAATATTCTTTACTTCAACAATGTGGCTCCGCCAGTCTACTCACGAAGTAACACAAGGTGTTCTCCACAGTCTCAACGATTACTATATAGAAGAACTGATTGAACACAATGCACCGCCAACTGCAATGGAAAAAGAAAATTCCGAATATTATCTTCAAGGACAAATGGAATATGTCAATTCTTCACTGACAAAAAATAACTTAACGCAAATGGCAATTATCGCAATAACATTGTTTATAATGTTCAATATATACAATATGATGATGCGGCGTGAAAGAGAAATGGAAATACAAAAGGTTGAGGCGGAGCAGAGCAGTAAAGCCAAAAGTACGTTTTTGTCGAATATGAGCCACGATATTCGCACGCCGATGAACGCCATTATCGGTTACACTACTCTAATTAAGAAAGAAAAGAATCTGCCTCCACAGGCGACTGAATATCTTGATAAAATTGAGGCTTCTAACAAACATTTGTTGGCACTCATTAATGATATACTGGATATGAGCCGAATTGAATCCGGCAAAATGGAACTTGATCCGATAAAGGCAAATCTTGTTAAAACAATGGACGAAGTTCGCGATCTCTTCGCAACGCAGATGATAACTAAAAGTATTACCTACGTTGTGAGTGCTGAGAATGTCACTAATAAAATGGTAATGTGTGATATGCCGCGTCTTAATCGTGTTTTATTAAATCTCATAAGTAACGCGTACAAGTTTACGCCAGAGGGTGGGCGTGTCAGCGTTACTTTAAATCAAGTTGGTGCTACTGAGGAGACCGGATCATATGAACTTCGTGTCAAAGATACTGGTATGGGAATGACGCCGGAATTTGCCAAAAAGGTATTTGAAGCTTATTCGCGTGACAGAACGGTCAACAATATACAAGGCACAGGTCTTGGTATGGCAATCACTAAAAGCATTGTTGAATTAATGGGC
>JAFUTM010000259.1 GCA_017484235.1 Selenomonadaceae bacterium | reverse complement strand
TTTTCCATAATGGTTATGTTTTCGCTGACGGCACTGGCAAGCATAAGTTTAGCAATTGGCGGTGCCGTTTTGGAGCCGGAGTTGTTATCCGCTCTGTTGTGGATAATAATATTTTTCACGTCTTCTGCAATTGATAAGACCTTTGACGACGAGGCAATTGCCACATTAAAAATCTATGGTGACGCGCAGTCAATATTATTTGGAAAAATGATTTACTCGTTTCTATCAATATTGTTAGTTGTCATATTCATTCTGCCGGTATTTTTAATTTTATTTGACTGTGACGTAAAATATCCACTTATATTGATAATAACGATAACTTTGGGATTATGCGGAATATCGAGTGCCGGAACTTTAATTTCGGCAATTTCGTCGGTAGCCTCAGTTAAAAGTGGACTATTCCCAATATTACTGTTTCCAATAATACTTCCGCTATTTCTGCCAGCAATTCAGTTGACTTCGACTGCGTTTTCTGGCAGCGTAATCTCATATTCATTAATAATGGCGATGATACTTTATAATTTGATATTAACGGTAGCAGCCTCCATATTATTTGACAATTTATGGTATTAGCTTACAACTCGCCAGATTATCGAGGTGGAAATGTTAGTTTTAATAATAATATTTACTCTGGCAGTAGTTGCTGCAGTTTTTACAATTGTACCACCTGCTGAAGGACTTGGAGATTTAGTAAAAATAATATACTTTCACGTACCGACGGCGTGGCTGTCTGTGGCAGCCTTTGTAACCAGCGCGGTCTACGCTGCCAGATATTTGAAAACTCAAAATTTATCTAAAGATGAACTCAGCGCAAAGGCCGCTAAAATTGGCTTTGTATGTGTACTGCTATCAACGATTAGCGGCGCAGTTTTTAGCAAGCTGACTTGGGGCGCGTATTGGAACTGGGACCCTCGACAGACGACAATTTTTGTATTGATTTTAATTTATGGCGCGTATCTGACATTGCGGTCAGCAGTTACGGAAATTAAGACACGGGCTAAAGTCTCAGCGATATACTCTTTGCTATCAGTATTGACGGTACCGTTTTTAGTTTTTATTCTGCCGCGAATGTATTTTTCACTTCATCCGTCACCAATAATAAACTCCAGTGGAATAGATATGGATTCTACAATGCTGATAGTTTTAATTGCCGCTATACTTGACTCAACATTAATTTTTATTTATTTAATGAGGAGGAAGCCGCAATGAAAAAGATTTTTACGACAACTTTATTGGCAATCGCTATTATAATGTCAACAATGGCTGTTAATGTTTCATATGCACACTCTGAATTTGATTTTGAAAGGCGTTCTAATAATTCTTATGATGTGCCGGATCTTGCTCAATACGGTGGATATTTTAAGTATCAGCAGAGGAAAAATGGTTATATAGCCTTCTTCTATAATGGCAATCCAAATCTGAATGCTTATATGCAGGCAATAACATCTAATTATCCATTTTTTTACAGTGACCATTATGTACATTATACTAAAAGAGGCAAATTTGTAGCAGAGACTTGGTTTTTTACTTATAAAGGTTCTAAAAGTGTTCCAACCTTTGGCGTGATGAGAGTAGCAGATAATAATCGCCATTCTTATTGTCACCTTGCAATAAAAGTAACAGGTAGAGGCAGTATTACAGTTATGGTCACCGATGGTCTAAAGTATGCTGGCGATACCGGTATCTATAGCAGTGGTGGCGGTGGTGACCAATTTTGCAGTGCGTGTACCGGTTCTGGAAGGTGCAATTCCTGCGGCGGCAGCGGCTATTACACAATGGGCGGTAACAGATATCCTTGTGCTTCCTGCGCTACTAGTGGCAAATGTGCTTATTGCGGTGGTACAGGTAAAGCATAAGACACATAATTTTTATAATGGTGATTTTTATGAATAGGAAAATTCTACTTATCATTTTAATAATTGTATTTATTGGTTATGCCGGCTGGAATTTGTCGGAGTCAGTAACACCTTATGTTAGTATTGCTGAGGCTGAGGCGTCTACCAGCAATGTGCAAGTCAAAGGTCTGCTCGATAAAAGCGTTGTACCACAGCAACTCGATAATGAATTTCATTTTGTAATTAGAGATGAAGAAAATGGTCAAACTATGATGGTAAAATACAATGGAACTAAGCCGGATCAATTTGATTCAGCTTATCACGTCGTTGCGATTGGTAAGTATAATGCTGCTGATGAGGCTTTTCACGCAAATAAACTTTTGATTAAATGTCCGTCTAAATACGAGAATCAACAAAATACAATGTGAGGTTGGATATGATGAAACGAAAATCCATACCAAAATTAATTGCTGCGTCAATGATGTGTAGTGGTCTAACATTCGTGCCGACAGTAATTCCTACGTTTGTGCCGACGATTCATATGTTTGATTTTTTGCCACAGGTTACGTCAATAGCTCACGCGGAAATTAAGACTTACGTTGGCAGAGATACTGCGATGTTTGATTTTGGTGAAGATGATGAAGCCATTGTCAACACCGTTAAGGCATATGCGCGGGCACGTGTTCTACAAAACGCAAAAGAACAAGCTGGTGTGTATTTACAAACTTACTCACGTTCGATTAATGGCAATCTGAGCAATGATGAGATATCCGCAATTACAAATAATATCGTTGAAGAAATTGGAGAGACTCAATATAAGAAACTGCCTTATGAGGCGTATAATGTAGGGCGTCAGTCTTACGGCAAAGTCGGCTTTATGTACGAGGCGACGGTCACAGTCAGAATTGATACGGACGGCATAAAAAAGTATCTCAATCTTGATGCGCCGAACAAATACAACTTAGTTATTCAAAATAACGGACTGCAAAAAATCATAAATAAAAATAATAATGAATTTGAGAATTTACGCAAACGCGCTGAAACGGCAACAACTAATTCAGAGTACCGTGCAATTAAAAATGAGCTCAGTGTAGTTGAAAAAGGACTGTTAGCAGCTCAAAAATTAGAAATTGGCAACACGTTCTATAATGTACAAGAGTATAATGCTGCTATACATCAATATAATCAAGCAATCGAACTGAATCCGAATTATGCGGAGGCGTACAATAACCGCGGAAATGCGTATGCCAAGTTAAAAAATTATAAACAAGCAATGTCTGATCATAATAAAGCGATTCAGCTAAATCCGAAAAATGCAGACGTATATAATGATCGTGGCTACACATATTATGAAATACAAAACTATGATGCAGCGATAGCGGATTACAATAAAGCAATCTCATTAAATTCTCAAATTGCATTAACGTACAACAATCGCGGCATTGCTTATGCTGAAATTGGCAATCATAAACAGGCAATCGCCGACTTCTCTAAAGCTATTGCTATCAATTCCAATTTTGATATGGCGTATTATAATCGTGGCGTTGTTTATGGCGAATTGGGCGAATATAATAAAGCAATAACCGACTTTACAAGGGCAATCCAAATCCGATCAACTTTTGTAAATGCATATAACAATCGCGGCATTATTTATGCTAAATTGGGCAATCATTCTCAGGCTATAGATGATTACAATAAGGCAATCCAACTCAATCCGAACCATATTGAGGCATACAATAACCGAGGCATTATTTACAGACGCTTAAAAAAATTTGATCTGGCAATTGCTGACTTTAATAAAGTGATAGAACTTAATCCAAATGATTTAGATGTATATAATAATCGCGGTAATCTTTATTCTGACTTGAAAAACTATACAGCGGCAATTTCTGATTACAATAAAGTTATTGAGTTGGATCCACAAAATATCAATGCGTATAACAACCGCGGCAGTGCTTATGATGAAATTGGCAATCATACACAAGCGATTGCTGACTTCTCTAAAGCAATCTCACTTAACTCAAACTATGCGTCAGCGTATTATAATCGCGCTTATACTTATGCAATAATCGGCAATTTTGAACTTGCGTTAAAAGATATCAATAAAGTGATACAGCTTCGTCCAAATGATGGTAAATATTATTATTTCCGTGGAATGATTTATGAAGATATGGGCGACAAAACTAAAGCACAGGCAGACTTTGCTAAGGCGCAGCAACTTGGCTATAAAAATTAAATTGTAAGAATTAGTTTGAGGTGATAAAAGTGACTATTAAAAAATTATCTAAATTTATGACAGCTTCATTAATTGTTGGTAGTTTAACATTTGTATCTGCTGCATATAATTTTGATAAATTGCCGATTATTTCAAATCCTATCGCATATGCTGTGGTTAAAGAATACATCGGTGTCAGTGAAGCAGTAATGAAAGACAACGAAACCGTAGAAGCTGTCAAAAAACGTGCAGAAGACTTTGCAATATTCAATGCAACAGAAAAGGCTCAAGCTGATCTTAGAATTTATAATTTTGACTTTAAGGTAATTGATACTAAATATAAAAAAATAAAGAAAAAAGTAAATGGCAAATCTGTAATTGTTTATCAGGCGACAGTTAAAATTCGCGTTGATACTGATAAACATAATTAAATGCCTATTATAATTCCTAATTGATTTTGGTGGTGGTGCGATTGACAGGTAATTTTATGTTAGGCGCGGCATTGGCGGCGTCACTAGCGGTAATGCTGATGTGTTCGGTGTTCAAAGTTAAATCGGACAAATTAATCAAACAGACTTCAGCAGCATCGCTGGTACTCGTAACCTTGACAAGTATATATTTATGGTGGCTTATATTTAATAACAGATTCGACATTGCCTATGTCGCAAGTTATTCTTCAACGGAGCTGCCGACGGTTTATAAATTTTCTGCATTTTGGGCAGGCCAGCAAGGATCATTTTTATTGTGGCTGTTGTTTCACGCAATCGCCGGAATAATTTTAGCGTATAACAAACATCTCAACTCGTCAACGCTGGCAGTTTATTATTTCTTGCAGTCAGTTCTTGTAATATTAGTTTTAGCAAAAAGTCCATTTGCATTAAATGAGGTAACACTCTCCGACGGCTTCGGCTTAAATCCATTATTGCAAGATCCGTGGATGGCTATTCACCCGCCAATAATATTTTTAGGCTATGCATTATTGGCAGTGCCGTTTTCATTGAGTTTAGGCAATCTGTTAGTTGAACCGGCCGTTCGGAACTGGCTTGAATATGCGCGGAAGTGGACGCTGATTGCTTGGGCATTTTTAGGCGCAGGCATCTTCGTCGGCGGCTACTGGGCATATAAAGTGCTTGGCTGGGGCGGATATTGGGGCTGGGACCCTGTTGAAAACTCATCACTTGTACCCTGGCTGTTGAGCGCAGTGCTATTACATCTAATCAATTTGTCAAAATCTAAACCAGCAGTAACACCTATGACACATCTTGCCGCAATCTTTACTTATTCGTTGGTAATTTACGGCACCTTTTTAACGCGGTCTGGCATATTGGGTGATTTTTCAGTACATTCATTTGCCGGATCTGACATTGGATTAGTTATTGCAATTGCAAATGCAGTTGTGCTAATCGGTGGACTAATAATCTTAATGCAAAAGGTTCAATACTTACCAAAGGGCAAGATGTATGAATCATTTAACGAGCGGGCATTTTTGATATTGTTAGGCTCAATGATTTTGGTTTTCGTTGCCGTAATAGTTTGGATTGGAATGTCAATGCCGCTTCTGACAATGCTGCTAAATAATCCGGCGGCGGTCGATACAAACTTTTATGTCAAGACAACATCACCACTCGCGTTTATTATTGCCATAATTATAATCTTAACTTTCGCAAAATTCAAACTAAGAGCAATCAGCTTGGGCGGAATTATCACACATATCGGCGTGCTGACTGGACTGTTAGCAATTGTGCTTTCATCAAGCGGCGATACGACAAGTCAGGAATTGACGCCTAATGCTGAAGTGGAATTACTTGGTCATAAAATTACTTACGAAGGTCAGACATTTACTGAAGACGGCACATCTAAATTTTATGTCTACAATGTCGATGGTGAAACGGTGCAGGCCTTAACGAAACTTAGAGCTAATGGCGAAGATGCGGCACGTGAGCCGGCAATCCTTAAAAAATTTACAGGTGACATATATATCGCGCCTAATCCGGCTGATGATGTCGAAGTTCGAGAATTGATTTTAGAACGCAAAAAATTTACATCTGGCGAAGATTATGGTTATCTCTATAAGTATGCAGAGATAGAACGCGACGAAAACGGTGCGCCTAAAACTGTTAGGGTAACCATCTCCGTGACGGACGGCGTAACGGTTGACACGGTTGAACCGACAATTGAGGTCACTGAGAATGGCGGCACTTCAAAGGCGATAAATTTCTTTAATGATGAAAAACGAATGAGACTGACTGGCATTTCCGGAGATGAAGAAAAAATCCGAATTGAAATTTTGCCTTCAATTGAAACACTGTCATCAATGCCGATAACCGCAACAATCACTACAAAGCCATTTATCTGGTTATTGTGGTTAAGTGTCGTAGCTATAGTCGCCGGCACACTGCTTGCTGCATTTAAGCCAAGTAATAAATCAAATTAATGAAGCTAAATTTAATCATAATAGGAGGTGGTCTTATGGAAGCTAAAGCAATTATGCTCGATGCCAAAGATAATGTTGCAACTTGCACTTCTGACGTATCGGAAGGCGCGGTTGTCAAATGTCTTGGCGGAACTGGAGCAGAAGTTTCGTCTGTAGAAGATATTCCTATTTGGCACAAAATTGCTCTCTGTGATATTCATAAAGGCGACAAAATTTTTAAATATGGCGAAATGATTGGCGAGGCAACGACTGATATTTTAAAGGGCGGCTGGGTATCGCACAATAATATATTTAGTGTTCCTCGCAATTATGCAAGTGAGTATATTAAAGATGCAAATTATATTCCGCCTGTTAATGCGGCTCCAAATAACAATGCTCAATATAAATTTTGGGGCTATAAACGCAGTGACGGACGTGTCGGCATCCGCAACCACGTTCTGATACTGCCGACCTGTGCTTGTGGAAGTGAATCTTCACGTATTGTAGCGAGTCAGGTCAGAGGTGCCGTCAACATTGTTTTTAACACCGGCTGTTCCGATGTAGCGGCTAACACTCATATGTCACAAAAAATATTAACTGGCTTTGCCTGCAATCCAAACGTTTAT
>JAFUTM010000258.1 GCA_017484235.1 Selenomonadaceae bacterium | reverse complement strand
GTTAGGTGAAAATAAAAATGGCGCGTATATAAGTTATATGTCTCAAAAATGTCAAGGCGTTAAAAGAACTACCGGTCAGCATCCAGCGGGCATAATGGTTGTGCCGCGTGATATGGACGTGCATTATTTTACGCCTCTTCAGCATCCGGCAGATGATAAGGATTCAAAAACCATTACAACGCACTTTGACTATCACTCAATCAGTGAGCGTCTGGTCAAGTTAGATATACTCGGCCACGATGATCCGACCGTTTTAAAAATGCTCGAAGATATAACTCACGTAAATGTCAAAGAGATACCTCTCGACGATAAAGAAACTTTGTCATTATTTACAAGCACAAAAGCATTGAAAGTAGACGCAAATGAGCTTGGCACTAAAACCGGCACATTTGGAATACCGGAGTTTAGAACAGCTTTTACTCGTCAAATGATTGAGGCAACAAAGCCCAATTGTTTCAGTGATTTAGTCAGAATTTCCGGTTTTTCACACGGCACCGACGTCTGGCTCGGCAATGCACAAGAATTAATTTCAAATGGTACGTGTACTTTAAAAAATGCAATTAGTGCTCGTGACGATATTATGACATATTTGATTTACAAAGGTGTTGATCCTCTTCTCTCATTTAAAACAATGGAAGGTGTGCGAAAAGGTCGTGGCATATCTGACGAAGTCGTTGCCGAATTGCGAAAACACGACGTGCCAGATTGGTATATCGAATCGTGCCAGAAGATTAAATATCTGTTTCCTAAAGCGCACGCGACGGCTTATGTAATGATGGCATTTCGCATTGCTTATTTTAAGGTGCATTATCCGCTTGCTTATTATGCGGCGTCGTTTACGAGTCGCGGAGAAGAATTTAACGCCGACGAAGTTACTAAGGGCGATGAATATGTTAAACAGATTATCAAAACTTTATCAGATAAATCCAGTCTGGACGTGAAGGAGACGGCAAAACTGGCACTTCTTCAATTGGTGCACGAGATGTATCTGCGCGGTTTTGGATTCAGAAGGGTAAATATTTACAATTCAGATGCTTCTAAATTCATTATCGAAGGTGATAAACTGATACCGCCGCTCTCTACATTAGAAGGGCTTGGGCAGGTGGCGGCCGGCAATATAGTTCAGACTCGACAGGCTGGTCAGTTTATTTCAATTGAAGACCTCAAGAATCGAGCGAAACTCTCAAAGACTAATATTGAGGTTTTACGCAATCACGGTTGTCTCTACGGTATGGACGAAAGTTCACAGCAGGCACTGTTTTAATTTTATATTTATCAAAAAGCGGCATAATAATTAGATATAAAAATAGCTGGCATCTTTTCTTGCATTACTTTGAGCAATGTGTTAAAATTATTTAACCGTTTCCAGATTTATTCTAAAATAAGGAGATATTTCTATCAGTGGACACATCAGAAAATGATACTAATCAAAACAATTTAAAATTAAAACCTTATTTGTCTCCAATAAACGTTTGGGCACTCTCTTTTGGCTGCGCGGTAGGTTGGGGTGCCTTTGTAATGCCTGGAACTACGTTCTTACCGATCGCCGGTCCTGTGGGCACCATCATCGGTCTTGTAATAGGCGGTCTCATTATGTTAGTTATCGGTTTCAACTATCATTATCTTATGAATCATTATCCAGATGCTGGTGGAACATATACATATGCTAAACGAGTTTTTGGTTATGATCACGGCTTTATGAGTGCTTGGTTTTTAATCCTTGTATATATTGCAATAACTTGGGCAAATGCTACGGCACTGCCACTTATTTTTAGGAAGCTGCTCGGTGATTTTTTTCAAGTTGGTTTTCATTATCAAATCGCAGGTTATGATGTTTACTTAGGCGAAGCACTTTTATCGATTTTTGCATTATGGCTGTTTGGTTTTGTATGTATTCGTGGAGGAAAATTTGCTGCTCGTATTCAAACTGTTGCCGCTTTAATTTTATTCATTGGAGTACTTATAGGATTAAATGCTGTTATATCTAATAGTAGTTTAAATATTTTTGATATTAAGCCGCAGTTTGTTCCAAATGTCAGTATATTTCCGGCGATTTTCGGTATAGTCGTTCTGGCACCGTGGGCTTTTGCAGGTTTTGAATCAGTCTCACAATCAACGGAAGGATTTAAATTTTCAACGAAAAAAACTTTTGTTATCTTATTTTTCGCAGTACTAACAAGTGCTTTGACTTATATTTTTCTTGTCGTGATTGCGGTTTCCGTTCAGCCGAAGATTTATGGCAATTGGTTTCAATATATTAATGAATTAGAAGATATGACGGGCTTAGCCGGATTGCCCACATTTTTTGCCATTGATATGCTAATGGGCAATACTGGTTTAATTATTCTTGCTGTTACTGTCGTTACTGGAGTTATCACCGGTCTTGTCGGAAATTACATTGCGGCAAGCCGTTTAATTTACGCATTAACCAGAGATGATTTACTTCCAGGTTGGTTTGGCAAACTTAATAAATATAGAACGCCGAAAAATGCAATTATTTTTTTAATGCTGCTGTCTTTACCCATTCCATTTTTAGGTAGGACGGCAATAAGTTGGATTATTGACGTCAACACGATAGGCGCAACTATTGATTATACATATACTTCTGCCGTTACGTTTGTACTTGCAAGAAAAGCTAAAGATTTACGCGCCCAAATTACCGGTGCATTTGGTGTTTTTATTTCTGTTACATTCTTTATGTATTTTATGGTGCCAGTCTTCTGGACTATCAGTGCAATGTCAACTGAATCTTATATGATACTCATAGCCTGGAGTATGCTCGGTTTTATATTTTTCAGATATATCTTTAAAAGAGATACTCACAGATATTTTGGAAAATCAACCGTTGTATGGATGGCATTATTATTTTTGATTTTCTTTACTTCGACAATGTGGCTTCGCCAGTCTACTCACGAAACAACACAAGGCGTTCTTCATAGTTTAAATGATTATTATATAGAAGAATTAATTGAACACAATGCGCCGCCAACTGCAATGGAAAAAGAAAATTCCGAATATTATCTTCAAGGTCAAATGGAACACGTCAATTCTTCACTGACAAAAAATAATTTAACACAAATGGCAATTATCTCAATAACATTGTTTATAATGTTCAATATATACAATATGATGATGCGGCGTGAAAGAGAAATGGAAATACAAAAAGTTGAGGCAGAGCAAAGCAATAAAGCCAAAAGTACATTTTTGTCGAATATGAGCCACGACATTCGCACGCCGATGAATGCCATTATTGGTTACACCACTTTACTTAAAAAAGAAAAAAATCTGCCTCCACAAGCGACTGAATATCTTGATAAAATTGAGGCCTCTAATAAACATCTGCTGGCACTCATTAACGATATACTGGATATGAGCCGCATTGAATCCGGCAAAATGGAACTTGATCCGATAAAGGCAAATCTCGTTAAAACTATGGACGAAGTTCGCGACCTCTTTGCAACGCAAATGATAACTAAAAGTATTACATACGTCGTGAGTACTGAGAATGTCACTAATAAAATGGTAATGTGTGATACACCGCGTCTGAATCGTGTCCTTTTGAATCTCATAAGCAACGCATACAAATTTACGCCTGAGGGCGGGCGTGTCAGCGTTACTTTAAGTCAAGTTGGTGCTACTGAGGAGACCGGATCATATGAACTTAGCGTCAAAGATACTGGTATGGGAATGACGCCGGAATTTGCCAAAAAGGTATTTGAAGCTTATTCGCGTGACAGAACGGTCAACAATATACAAGGCACAGGTCTTGGTATGGCAATCACTAAAAGCATTGTTGAATTAATGGGC
>JAFUTM010000257.1 GCA_017484235.1 Selenomonadaceae bacterium | reverse complement strand
TTGCACGAAGTACAGCTTCCTTACCAGAAAGTATCCACTCCGCCCTCAAGCTCATTTCGTGCAGCATCTTAGTTATTGAGTCACAAGCATTAAAGTCGTCATCGACAACAAGGGCGTGCATTTCGTTTGGTGACGTAATGTGTAGATCAACGGCACTGCCTTCCTGAACTTTAAAATTGACACGAACAATAAATTCAGTACCTTTGCCAAGTTCGGTTTTTACTTCTATCGTACCGTGCATAAGCTCGACAATTTTTTTAGTAATGGCCATACCGAGACCGGTGCCCTGTATTCCGCTGATTGTCGAGTTTTTTTCACGTTCAAAAGCCTCAAAAACTTTTGCAGCAAATTCCGGCTTCATGCCCATTCCATTATCTTTAACACTAATTGCATATGAAGCGTAGCCGGAAGGTGCGCCCTCGTGTTCGGTCACACGAACTGAAATTTTGCCGCCGGACTGAGTATATTTCACTGCATTTGATAAAAGATTCAGCAATACTTGATTTAGACGCAGCTTATCGCAATAAATATTTTCGTGTGTTACGTTCATTGCGTCCATATGCAGTTCCTGTTGCTTACTCTCAACCTGTCCAATGATTATTGTATTTAAATCGTGCAATATTTCCGGTAAGCTGCAATTTGTTTCTTCAAGCTCAATTTTGCCGGATTCAATGCGGCTCATTTCCAACACGTCATTAATAAGTGACAGAAGATGATTGCTTGAAGCTTGAATTTTACCTAAATATTCGCCGACTTTTTCAGAGTCTTTTGGATCACGCAACGCCAGATTAGTGAATCCGATAATGGCGTTCATCGGCGTGCGAATATCATGGCTCATATTCGACAAAAACGTACTTTTTGCCTTACTTTGCTGCATTGCCAATTCTTTTTCTGCTTCCAATGCATTGTTGCGTTCATGCATTAATAAATCTGTATAATAGACATAAACGAAGAGGTCCGCTAATGTTAATCCATACACTAAAAACGGCATACGCCACTGAATTGAGGATAACGGTCCGAAAATAATAAAACACAACGGAAATGCCACTGTAATTTGTAATTCTGTCAATGGAATATTTTTTATGGTCTTGCGATTGTGCCACATAGACGAAATCAATATTGATAGTGGATAGCACACATTAATTAGAATAATAAGGTTAAACCAATATCCTGACACGAACTGTAATTCATCATTTACTGAAAAATATAAGCCCGTCAATGGCGACGACATTAATATGACAAGATTTATAATTAATGGCAGTTCATATATATGTTTTGATCTGTATTTTATAAAATATGGTGACTTTTGATAAAGTGCCAGATATACAAACACACAGTAACTGCAATAAGAGTACAGCGCAAAATTTAAGATAGTAGCAGCATAAACTGTAAAAACTGTATGCGGCAAAATATAAATATCAACGAGCACAACAATTATTGTTGAAACAAAATATGCTAATTGAATGTAAAGAATTTTAGTAAATGCACGCTGTGTCTCATCTTTATTAAAAACTGTCAGTTGTTTGAATAATATAATTGCAACTGAAGCAATACAAAATATAGTTGCCTCAATATTATAAAATCCATAATTAACTGGCACTTCCATATGTTTTGCCTCCATATTTTATCCATCAGATAAATTAGTGAAATTTCAGCCGACCATTTCAACCTTACTGAAGAATATGGCAATCTCACGCGCCGCACTTTCGGCACTGTCCGATGCGTGAACGGCGTTTCTGCTTCCATTTTCGGCATACAACTTTCTGATTGTACCGTCAGCCGCGTTTGCCGGATTAGTTGCGCCGTTGATTTCACGCACTTTGGCAATAGCATTTTCGCCCTCAAGAACCATTGCTACAATTGGATCGTCAGTCATAAATTTAACGAGTTCATCATAAAAAGATTTACCAATGTGTTCAGCGTAATGAATAGAAGCGATTTTTTCAGTCATCTGCATCAATTTCATCGCCGCAATTTTAAATCCGGCCTCTTCATAGTGTTTAATAATGTCTCCGATATGTTTGTTTGCAATCGCATCTGGTTTAATTAATACTAAAGTCTGTTCCAAAATTAATTCCTCCATTATATATCATTTTTTAAATAGCCGCCGCATTAAATTCGGCAGAATATTCTTTGGCGCAGTCATAATAATGCATAGCGGATTCGCGAAGTGCCTCAAGTTCATCATCACGGATAGCACGAATAATTTTGGCAGGATTGCCGTAAACTAAACAATTATGCGGTATCTTTTTGTGCTGCGTAAGAAGAGTGCCGGCACCGATTATGCAATTGTCACCAATCTCAGAGTAACCGAGAATGATTGAGCCCATTCCAATAAGGCTATTGTTACCAATCTTGCGACAATGAATGATACAGTTATGACCAATCGTCACATAGTTGCCAATTTCCGTTGGTGTGTCGCCCATAACGTGGACGGTGGTATTATCCTGCACATTAGTGAAACAACCAATACTTACCGGCTGGAAATCGCCGCGCACGGTTGCACCAAACCAAATACTTGAACCTGTACCAATCATTACATCGCCAACTACAGAGGCCGTCGGTGCAAGAAATACACCATTTGCAATTTTAGGATGCATTCCTTTATACGGCAATACGAATCTTTCCATTAAATTCACTCCAGTCTACTATTTTTTATTTTTCATTAATTTTTTTATTCGTTTAAAGTTTTTCCTTATATAAAAATATGTTTGATATATTAGATAACGATGGCAGGTTGTAAGATTGCCTTCTGATATTAATTTGCGCACTTTAGTTGCATTTATCGGTTCGCCGTCTTCTAAAGTTAGACGAGGAAGTTCAATTAATTCTACACCGTAACTCGGCAGCATATCTTGCATAGCTTCATTGTATTGACGTGTAACAGTGTCAAGTGGTTCTTCACCAACAAAGCGTTTGGTTATATTAAGAGTTGGTGCTATCACTTGACCAAACAGGCGGATATCCATAGCTGGTATCATCGTCTGCTGATCTTGCAGATTATCCTTTTGAAAATATTCCGCAAATGTCATACTTGAAATCATATATTTACCAGACGGCATAACTTTTATGTTTGGCAAATCCTCACAATTAGCTTTGACAATGGCAAAACGATCTTTAAATGGAAAATCTGAGCTGTCTTCTTCAACGACAAATACATAAAGAAAATCAACGGATTGCAAGGCTTGCTCAATTAAATAACGGTGACCACGAGTAAATGGATTACAATTCATAACAATAGCACCAATATTTTCATAGTCAACACGCTCTTTTTCAAGCACAGCGAGATATTGTTTCAAATCTGGATTCATGTTGTTTACGCGGCATGCCCCCCCCGTGCATGCCATGCTGGAGAACATGGAACGAATCCATTTACGAGAAGGTTTAACTTGTTCTGTCAATTGATCTTTCAGCTTTTCCCATAAAAATTCTGCGACGACTTTATTGCCATCAGCATTAAGATGCCATACAGATTTATCTCTAAAAGTTTTAGTACCACTCAGTGAAGATTTATTAAAAATATCATTAAGATAAAAATACAAATCATTTTCTTCAAACAAAATTTTGGTACCAGTATATCCAAGAAATAAAACAATATCATTTCTATTGAAATTTGTATCCATAATGCAATACAAAACATTTGTTGAATATAATCCTCCATTTTGACCGTGATTAATGACCTTACAATTAAGATCATTTTGATTAATTATTTCTTGAAGATAACTTTCAATTGTCTTATCTTCATCTACAAATGGTCCAAATGCAATACAAGGACCAAAGACGTGAATAGTGCGATCATATTTTTCAGGATTTCCATATGTATATCTGATACCATTATTTGAATAAGTAGTATAATCATTATAAATTCCACCAAATATTATTGGTTTTAAATCTGATGAACACGCTGAAAATTTTATTTTACTATTCATATTAAATATTG
>JAFUTM010000256.1 GCA_017484235.1 Selenomonadaceae bacterium | reverse complement strand
TTGAGACTGTCTATTGAGCGCGGCAGATTTTTCGCTTCGTTCTTGACGATATAACACGCGGATATTTTAAGTTTTGATTTTACATTTTTATCGTTATTTGATTTTAACTTTTTTGACGGTTTAAGTTTTCGCATATGTATCACTCACTTTTTATCAGTCATTAATTTGAAGTCAGCAGACCGTTTGATGTACAATTCATTATTTGGTGCAAGTTTAATTGCTTCCTTTATATTTTGTTGAGCCTCTTTGTAGTTTCCATTGAGTGCTTCTAATTCAGCAAGCTGGGCATAAACCACATTTGCCATTCGCCCAAAATAAGAATCTTCGTGTAGATTGTCCGTCATATTACGCCATACTTCAAGTGAACTTTTAAAACTTACATAAGCCTCATCAAGTCGATTTAAATCACAAAGTATTATTGCACGCAATGCATAGAAATCTGGTAGCTGCGGCAAGGTTTTAATCGCCTCTTCAGCAACTGTGAGACGTTCTTCATCAGGATATTTCAGTTCATACATCGCATTAATAAGATTACGATAAATTCGTCCACGTCCAGTCAGTGTCCGTGATTCTGAATTGAGGACTTTTTGAGCATAATAAATAACTTTTTCGTAATCTTCTAAACCAACATAGCAGTCGACTAGTGCTATATCATGTTTCGGTTCACGACCATATAATTTTATTTCTTTTTCAATGAGCATTAAATTTCGCTGATGTTTGCTCTTTATCATCGGTGCTGCATAGCCAGTGTGATAAATTGTAAGCTCCGAGCCAGCAAAAGTATATTGCAGTGAACCTTTGAGATTGGTAATATTTTCGTGAATAAGTCCACGATAACGTAGATAATCAACGTTCTTAAATATGCGTGGATTCCAATCGCGGCTGATTTCAATTCCGCCTTTGGATTCGTCTATATTAATGCGTGGTATCAAAATGGCATCATTATTAATTAGCTTATTAATTGAACTTCTGACTTTATTTGGATTAGCAAAAAATTCATCAGCGTCAAGAAAAATTATCCAATCACCGCTTGCATTGTCAATCGCTAGATTGCGCGGCGTTGAAAAATCGCCCTGCCACTCCGTCTCAATCACTTTTGCACCGTAACTCTTTGCAATTGCAATGGTATCGTCAGTTGAGCCGGTATCAACAACGATTATTTCGTCAACTTGTGTTTTGAGACTGTCAATTGAGCGTGATAAATTGTTTGCTTCATTCTTGACGATATAACACGCTGAAATTTTAATTGCAGAATGAGGCTTCAACTTTTTCGATGGTTTAAGTTTACGCATATCCTATCACCGTTTGTAACAAGTAGTAAAAAAGCTGTCCATAGATTGATGAACAGCAATTTTATTATCTATTTTTCCATGTATTTTGACAAACTTAAATTTTACTTACGCAAATTGAGTTGCGCAATTATCTCACGATAACGTGTAATGTCTTTCTTGTTGAGGTAGCTTAAAAGTCTGCGACGATGACCAACCATCTTTAAAAGACCACGACGTGAATGGTGATCCTTTTTATGTGTTTTAAGATGTTCAGTCAAATAATTAATACGATTAGTTAAAATTGCAATCTGAACTTCCGGTGAACCGGTGTCACCTTCGTGGACTGCGTATTTTTGAATAATCTCCTGTTTTGCTTCTTTT
>JAFUTM010000255.1 GCA_017484235.1 Selenomonadaceae bacterium | reverse complement strand
TTACTTACATCGGCAAAGCTGGTCAAAACAACGACGACGTTATTGCCGAAGCTCCATATAAAGGTATGACTGACGACATTCGCAATGGCAAATACTTTGATGAGAATTATCGCAGAATCAAGAAATAACAATTAATAAGTATGTTGATTATGGAAATTCAAGGCAAGAAAATAAATATTTTTAAATCGCACGATGAGACCGCACCGACGATTTATTTAAATACGTTCTCCGGTGAAGGTGATAAAATATATCAAAGTTTGACTATGGAAAGTAATTTTGATTGCACGCTCATTGAGATTACAAATTTAAATTGGGAACACGACTTATCACCTTGGTCCGCACCGGCGATAATGAAGAATGATAGTGACTTTACCGGCGGCGCAGATGAATATTTAGCATTGTTGACCAACGAGATTATACCAAAAGTTGAAGTTGGCCTTAATCCAAAATTTCGTGGGCTGGCAGGATATTCAATGGCAGGTTTATTTGCGGTTTATGCGCCATTCCTTACTGATAAATTTTCACGAATCGCAAGTATGTCCGGTTCAATGTGGTTTCCAAATTTTGTCAAGTTCTTTAAAGAGAATCAAATGAAGCAAAAAATTGACAAACTCTATCTTTCACTTGGCGATAAAGAATCAAAAACTAAAAATCAATATCTCTCTCAAGTTCAGTTTTTGACAGAAGATGTTTATCACTTCTGCAAATCAATCGGAATATCGTCAGAGTTTGTGCTAAATCCAGGCGGTCATTTGAAAGATGTCAATCAACGTCAAATTGACGGACTCAAACACATATTGAGTAATTAAATTTTAATATGAAATTCGAGTATAGGAGATATGAATATGAGTATACTTGTTAATAAAGATACAAAAGTCATCGTACAGGGCATAACTGGTAAACAGGCGACCTTTCATACGAAACAGATGCTGGCTTACGGCACGAAGATTGTCGGCGGCGTCACACCTGGTAAGGCTGGCCAAATTGTTGAGGGCGTGCCAGTTTTTAACACTGTCAAAGATGCGGTTAAAGCTACTGGTGCTAATGCTTCTGTTATTTATGTGCCGGCAAGATTCGCCGCTGACTCCATTATGGAAGCAGTAGACGCTGAGCTTGATGTGGTCGTCTGCATTACGGAACACATTCCGGTTATGGATATGGTTAAAGTGCGCCGTTATATGGAAGGTAAAAAGACGCGCCTTATCGGACCGAACTGCCCAGGTCTTATGACAACCGGTGAGACTAAACTCGGAATTATTCCTGGCAATGTTCAGAAGAAAGGTCACGTTGGCCTCGTCTCACGTTCTGGAACTCTCACTTACGAGGCAGCTTTCCAATTGATGAATGCGGGCATCGGTATTACCACTTCCGTCGGAATCGGCGGCGATCCAGTTAAGGGCACTGACTTTATCGATGCATTGGAACTCTTTAAAGATGATCCAGATACTAAGGCAATTTTGATGATTGGTGAGATTGGCGGCACGGCTGAAGAAGATGCGGCTAAATGGATTGCTGAGAATATGCCGGATAAGCCAGTCACTGCATTTATTGCTGGCCGTCAGGCTCCTCCGGGCAAACGCATGGGCCACGCTGGTGCAATCATCAGTGGCGGCAAGGGCACGGCGGCCGATAAAATCAAGGCACTTAACGGTGTTGGTATTCAAGTTGCTGACACAGTTGCTCACATTGGCGAAACTGTTGTCGATACGCTCAAGAAAGCTGGCATCTACGACGTTTGCCACACCTGCTGATCATAATTAGTCAACGAAAATATTTAATGAAATAAAACAAATTAAAAACTCTTATGTCATCCATTTAGTTGGACGGCGTAAGAGTTTTTTGCCATTATAAAAAATATTTTTTAGTTGAAAATATAATAAAAAAATGGTAAAGTAATAGTCAGTGTTATGTGATAAATGATTTTATTATAAATCTGATGGAGGAGTTTTTATTAATGTCGAGATTATTTGGAACTGATGGTGTACGTGGCAAGGCGAATTTAGAACTTACACCGGAACTTGCATATAAACTTGGTCGTGCAGCTGCAATTTATTTTGGGAAGCACGGTAAATCTGCACCGACTATTTTAATTGGTCGTGATACCCGTATATCAGGAGAGATGCTGGAGGCCTCACTGGTTGCGGGTATTTGTAGTGCTGGCGGTCGCGTAATTCTTGCTGGCATTATTCCAACACCTGCCATTGCGTATTTAGCCAAAAAGTTAGAGACGCAGGCTGGAATTGTAATATCTGCCTCACATAATCCTTTTTATGACAATGGAATTAAATTTTTTGGCGGTAACGGTTATAAACTGCCAGACGCCACTGAAGATGAGATTGAAGACATAGTAAAACAAATTGCTTCTAATGACGATTTTGCCAGGCCAACTGATGATAAGCTCTGTCACGTTGAATATCGCCACAGTTTGTTACAGGATTATATCAATTTTGTCCTCAATACTACCGACAAACGTTTTGATGGTATGAAGATTGTGCTTGACTGTGCGAATGGCGCGGCTTATGAGGCGATGCCTGCAGTATTAAAAAAGCTCGGTGCCGAAGTGATAGAGTTTGGTGTTACGCCTAATGGAATTAATATAAATGATAAATGTGGTTCCACTCATATTGAAAACTTGCAAAGAACGGTTGTCTATCATCAGGCGGATATTGGAATTGCTCACGATGGCGACGCGGATCGCTGCCTCTGCGTCGATGAAAAGGGCAACATCATTGACGGCGATCATATACTCGTTATGTGTGCCATTGATATGATGAAGGCCGGAAAACTGCCGCAGAATACAGTTGTTACTACTGTTATGGCAAATATTGGTTTTCGTCAGGCAATTTCTAATTTAGGCGGCAAATTTGAAGTCACTAAAGTCGGCGATCGTTATGTACTCGAAAATATGATCAAAAATGGTTACAGATTGGGCGGCGAACAGTCAGGTCACATTATTTTTACCGATTACAGCACAACAGGTGATGGACTGATAACGGCACTGCAAGTTTTGACAGCTATGAAACGTTCAAATAAAAAAGCATCCGAACTTAACGAACTTATGACCACTTATCCACAGGTTTTATTAAATGTTACAGTTAAAGACAAAAAGGCCTGTGATAACGACGCTGTTAAAGTTGCCATTCACGATGCTGAACAGGAACTCGGCGAAAGCGGCCGCATTTTGGTCAGAGCTTCCGGTACGGAGCCGCTTATTCGAGTTATGGCTGAAGGTCCAGATCAAGAGCAGCTTGAAATCATCTGTCGTCGAATCGTAAGTGTCATTGAATCTGTTACTAATTAATTTACAATCATTGAAATAAACAAAAAACGCTGACGTCAAACGTGCAGCGTTAATTCGTGAATATTTCACTTGATAATCTGTAAATTCCTAATTGACATATCCTGCGGGCCGGTAATCTGACAGCCCTTCTTTTTAGCGTAGTGAATGTAATCAATGATTTCTTTAGTAATTTGTTCGCCAGGCGCAATGATTGGAATACCTGGTGGATAGCACATCAAAAACTCTGCTGCAGTCTCGCCAATCGTCTCGTCAAGCGGCAGAGAT